>NZ_KV831017.1:0-1956 GCF_001836965.1 Streptococcus sp. HMSC063B03
GGCGCTTCTCCGTCTCGGAAAGCGACTGTTTCGACGCCTCAATAGCCCGAGCTAGCTTATCCTTGCTGGGAGCTTTCAGTGAGATCAAGTCAGAAATTTCCGTATAATATTTATTCGTCGCATCCATATCCCAGACAATGGAGGAATGGAGACCATCCACACTCTGCTTCAAGCTAGTTAAGGCCTCACTGTTGATGACAGCTGTTGCGCTTTTCTCACCGACTGTTGATTCAAAGTCAGAAATCAGATTGTCAAACTCAGTATAAAGCAGATTAGAATAGTCCACATAACCCTGAAGGAGGGGAAGGTTGTAATAGTTCAACTCATGGTTAATCGCAGTCTTGACATCACCACGCAGCGCTTGACTCGATGCAAGACTCTGCGCAGTCGACTGTGCCTCAGCCAAATCAGCCTCGAAAGCTTGGGTCTGTTTATAGAGAAAATTCTTTAAACTTTCCAACTCGCTACGCTTGATTTTCATCGTCTAACTCCTCCTGTAATCGTAAATAAAAGTGGGAAGGAATAGCTGTTTTCATCAATATTTCCCGTAATTGATCCACATAGGAACTTTCTTTTTCAGATTCCGAATAACCCTGAGCGATAATTCGTTTGATCATGGTCTTATGAATCGCCATCGGTGGAAGCTCTGCTTGAAGACCAAGTGGCCAGAACTGTGCTAAATAATCCACATAAGCTCCGTCGAAAACGACTTTTCGCCCCATAATCATGACATAAAGGGGCTCATCGCCTAAAAGTGACGCTACTAGCTCTTGAGATAGCTGCTCCTTATCAATCTCAACCAATGTGCCCAAGGGAAGAATGTCACTATAAACCTTATCAACCCCATCTAAAAAATGGACAAATTCACTTTTAGCTAGCATAATATCTGTCTCATTCCGACAAATATACACTTCTTTCGGTAAAAAAGTCACTTCAATATCAGCGCCAATCCGCGGATGATAAATATAGTTTGGCTTTTTATCCAAAAAAGCTTTTACGATTGCGCCCAATACCTCTGGACGATTTTTTAAAATAAAAGCTATCTGATGTAAAAAATCTGTAGCGGGAAATGCCGTATTACCGTCACAATACTCTTTCCAAATTTGTTCTGCTGTCTTCATTTTAATCGAATCCCATCTTGAAATCCATCGGCTCCTGAACGATCATCCAACAACTTATTATCAGAAACCCTAAGCATATTAGAGGATTGAGAATTCACATAAGTTCGATATTTTATGACAGATGAATTTAAATTCTGAATGGCTTGATTAAAGTTCTTAAAAGGAGACAAATCTGTATAGGAAAAAGGAAGAGTAGATAGTGGACGAACAGAGGCAACATCCGAATGATAATGTCCGACCTGTCCAGCCCATTCTTCTGTTTGGACATATATTTCTGCTTGACCTGACATACTAGTCCTCCTCCCAATTCAAGCGATGATAGTATTCAATCTGGCTATTTAGACTATTAATTTTCTTCTGGCAATCTTCAATATTCCCATTATATTCTGATATTTTAAAGCGAATACTCTTACGATTCATTTCTGTATCTGTCAACCAAGTTGTAATCGCATCGGAAATTCCTGCTAACGTTTTATCAAAATCTTCCCGACGAGTTCCCTTGAAATCAGTTGTAGAGTGCTTATTCAAATCACTCGCAGAAGTCTTGTTTTTACTAACAACATCCATCTGACTCTGAATACGATCATTCGCAGATTCCAACCGTCTTATCTTATCCTCATAAGTACGTATATCCAAACGGATCCAACGAATTTGCGCATGACAATTCGCAATAGCACTATCGTATCGTCCCATACATAAACTCCTCCATTTTTTCTCTAATTATATCAAAAATTCTGATGTTTTACCATAAGGATTGGGAAAGCACCCTAAAAATAAAAGCAAGCCAAATGACTCGCTTTTACTCACTGATAAGTTTGATACGATAACCATCTCG
>NZ_KV831018.1:0-1681 GCF_001836965.1 Streptococcus sp. HMSC063B03
TTAAAACAATTTTTACAGAAAGTAATGCTTCTTCAAAAGTAGCTGAAACTCTTGTCAAATCAACAGGTGTGGGTCTAAAAACTCTGAATCCTTTAGAGGCAGACCCACAAAATGACAAGACTTATCTAGAAAACCTAGAAGACAATATGAGTATTTTAGCAGAAGAATTGAAATGAGGAGATTATGAAAATAAATAAGAAGAAACTTGCTGCTGGTGCAGCTGTCGTCCTTTCTTTAAGTCTTTGTATTTATGCATTGAATCAACATCAGACAGGAGAGAACAAAGATACGAATCGTGTATCTTATGTCGATGGAAAACAAGACACTCCAAAAACAGAGACACAAACACCAGAGCAAGTCAGCAAAAAAGAAGATATCCAGGCTGAACAGATTGTTGTGAAAATCACTGATCAAGGTTATGTGACTTCACACGGTGATCATTTCCATTATTATAATGGGAAAGTTCCTTTTGATGCGATTTTCAGTGAAGAACTTTTGATGAAAGATGCCAATTATCAACTTAAAGACGCTGATATTGTTAACGAAATCAAAGGTGGTTACATTATCAAAGTGGATGGTAAGTATTATGTTTACCTTAAGGATGTGGCACATGCGGATAACGTTCGTTCGAAGGACGAAATTGAACGCCAAAAACAAGGTCATACTCACGATGCACCAACATCTAATAGTGCAGTGGCGCTTGCTCAATCTCAAGGTCGCTATACTACTGATGATGGCTACATCTTTAATGCATCTGATATTATAGAGGATACTGGTGATGCTTATATCGTCCCTCACGGAGGACATTACCACTACATTCCAAAGAGTTCCTTGTCTGCTAGTGAATTGGCTGCAGCACAAGCTTACCTCTCTGGAACTAGAAATCAGCCTAGTGTGACTGACTATCGTCCAAGTACAAATGGGACTGGTCAAACTACCAAGCCTATTCAACAGGCTGAAATACCAAGTAATAAAGCCGAGAGTCTTCAAAGTCTATTACAGCAGCTCTATGCTCTTCCAAGTACTCAACGATATGCTGAATCGGATGGTTTGACTTTTGATCCTGCTAAGATTTTAAGCAGGACACCGAGTGGTGTAGCGATTCCTCATGGAAATCACTATCATTTCATTCCCTATACAAAGCTTTCTGCATTAGAAGAAAAGATTGCGAGAATGATTCCTCTAACTAGTGACAGTGTGAAACCAACACCATTGGAGAATCCAAGCAAACCAGCAGAAAAACCTACTCAGCAAAACCATCATCATGAGAAAGACGGTGACCATGGAAGTCATGCCCCTAAGCATGAAGAACATGGACATGACGCTCATCATGATGAAGACCATGATCACGGTTTTGATGCTAATCGTGTCATCAGTGAGGATGAGCAAGGCTTTGTCATGTCACACGGCGATCATAATCATTACTTCTTTAAGAAAGATTTGACAGCAGAGCAAATTAAGGCCGCCCAAGATCATTTGAAAGGTAAGACGCCAGTAACACCAAGTCCAGCACATGATGATGAACAGGATAAAGATAATCATGGGAACCATAGTGATGAGGAGCATAATCATGGTTTTGATGCAGATAGAGTCATAAGTGAGGATAATCAAGGCTTTGTCATCTCACACGGTGACCATAATCATTACTTCTTCAAGAAGGACTTGACAGCGGAGCAAATTA
>NZ_KV831018.1:1781-54624 GCF_001836965.1 Streptococcus sp. HMSC063B03
TCAAGAAGGACTTGACAGCGGAGCAAATTAAGGCTGCACAGGATCATCTGAAAAGTAAAACGCCAGCAACACCAAATCCAGCTCATGATGACGATCACGATGAAGATAATCATGGACACCATCATGATGAAGACCATGATCACGGTTTTGATGCCGATCGTGTCATAAGTGAAGATGATCAAGGCTTTGTCATGAGTCATGGTGACCACAATCATTACTTCTTCAAGAAGGATTTGACAGCAGAGCAAATTAAGGCTGCACAAGACCATTTGAAAACACATCATGATGCAGAGCCTGTAAAACCTCTTGCTAAAACGGTAGAGTCTTTCTCAAGAGATGCTAGCGATGAAGAAAAGATTGCTTATATTTCTAAAACATACGGAGTTCCACTTGAAGCGATTAGAATTTCAAACGGCTTCTTTGTTTTTGGAAATCCAGACCAAGCCTACGATCCAACTCATATCCACCCATATGCTGTTCGTAAGGAACATGTGCGACTTCCACTCCAAACTGGCAATCCAGAACTTGATTTCCTAAATGAACTCTATACCACTGCTTTGCGAGATGGTGTGTCTCCGTATAGCTTACAGGTAGAAAATGGTAGTTTTGTGATTCCTCATGGCGACCACAATCACTACATCAAGGTTCAAACTAAGGGCTATGAAGTGGCTTTGAAAAATAAAATTCCAGCTCTTCAATCTAACTACCAACCTGGAGCTTTTGATGAAAAGGCAGTTTTGGCAAAAGTAGATCAACTTCTAGCTGATAGCAGAAGTATCTACAAAGACAAGCCTATCGAACAAAGACAGATTGAGTTGGCTTTGGGTCAATTTACTGAAAACATGAAGAAACTGGCAACTAACTCTACAGCAGGTTATCTTGCAACCCTTGATCTCTTTGATAAGCAATATATCCATATTGATGAAAGTGTCAAACCAGTTGAAACAAGTCCATTAGACAAGAAATATCAAGCCTTGATTGATAAAATCAATACACTAGATACAGATTCTTATGGACTTCCTAAGAAAGACCTTCTGGTTCGACTCCAAGAAGCTAAATTGGCTAAAGATGAGGCTACTTTAGCAGCGGTTGAATCACAACTTCAAGCTCTTCAAGACTTTAATGACCGAACAGGTGTTACAACAGTGGAATACATCAAGTATTTCTACGAACACGTAAATGACGGTCGTTTAAATGATGAACTTCGGAACAAAGTAGCTCAGTTGACTTGGACCTTGTATCAATCTCAATCTTTCCTTAAGGCAGCAGAATTGAACAGACTATTCCCAAGCATCTATCAGGCAAAACAAGAAGTGGAAGAAGCTTTGAAAGCTCAACCAACTACTGCTAAATCGACTCAGACAGTTCTAGATACTGAAAAAGTTGATAACCAAACTGCCAAGACAGCTATTTATGGCTTCTTGAAAGAATTGTACGGAGACTTTATGCCTGAAGAACATGTCAATCATGTTAGCAAGGAAGAAGTAGAAAGCCTCTTGAGCAAGGCAAATCAACTCTTAGAACAAATCCAAGAAGAAGGAATCAGACAATCCTTGGCAGAAGAAGTAGAAAATCTCAAAGCTGCCACAAACAAGGCTGATGCGGACTTGGATGAAGTAAACAGTCAGGTAAAAGATGTCTTGACTCGTATCGCTAGCGCCCTTCAACAAGAAAAGGAAAATGCTGAGCAAGACCCTCAGACACTAGTACTCTATCAAAAACTCTACGATATTCTCATGTCGCTTCACTCTTATTTAGAAAACAACAAGGGTTCTGATGCGGACTTTGATAAGGTAGATGCTTTACTAGATCAACTTTCTGCTAAGAGTAAAGATAAAGCTGCTTTACTTGAATTGACAAAAGCTATTCTAGTCTTGAATCAAGAAATCAAGTCAAAATCAAGCTCAAGTGAAGAAGCAACTCCAACGACAAATGCCGAGTCAAATGGTGAGAACACAAGCTCCGAAACTGAAACATCAGTGGCTGCAGAATCTAACAGTGAAACTGCAAGGGACGAAAACAAACCAAGCAACACAACAGATTCTAAACCTGCTGAATCATCTTCAGAAAAGGAAACAACAGAATCTACAACAAGTACTGGAAATCAAGAAAAACCAGCAGAATAAAAAGAAAGGCGAAGTAGCTGAGCTACCTCGTCTTTTTAGCCTTTATAAGCTACGATACCAATAATGGTATCAACTGCACGTTCCATGGTCTGAAGGCTGACGTATTCAAAACGTCCATGCATATTTTCTCCACCCGCAAAGATATTAGGAGTTGGGATTCCCATAAAGGAAATCTTAGAGCCGTCTGTCCCTCCACGGATTGGTTCGATTATAGGAGTAATCCCCAAATCTTCCATAACGGCTTTGGCAATGGTAATTGGAGTCATATCTTTTTCAATGACTTCTTTCATATTGTAGTACTGGTCTGTCAAGTTTAGGGTGACACGGTCGCTACCAAGTTCTTGATTCATCTTATCAGCGATAGACTGCATCGCTGCTTTACGCGCTTCAAAGGTATCTTTTTCAAAATCACGAATGATGTAGCTTGCACGCGCCTCTTCGACACTACCTGTCACATCCATTAGGTGGTAGAAGCCTTGGTAACCTTCTGTTAACTCAGGTCGGTCATTCTCTGGAAGTTGATTATGAAAATCAATTGCTAACTGAAGGGCGTTGACCATTTGCCCTTTGGCAGTACCAGGGTGGACATTGCGTCCTTGGAAATGCAATTCAGCCCCAGCTGCTGAAAAGGTCTCGTACTGAAGTTCTCCGAGAGGTCCGCCATCTACAGTATAGGCAAAATCTACATCGAAATCTTCTGCATCAAATTTATTGGCACCAACACCAATTTCTTCATCTGGACCAAAGCCAACACGAATCTCACAGTGCTTGATTTCAGGGTGAGCAGTCAGATATTCAATAGCTGTCATAATTTCAGCAATGCCTGACTTGTCATCAGCTCCTAGCAAGGTTGTTCCATCTGTTGTGATGAGTGTTTGTCCTGGATATTTTTCAAGACTCTTAAAGTCAGCTGGATCGAGTTTGAAACCAGAATTTCCTAGTTCAATCATACCACCATCGTAGTTTTCAATTACCTGGGGATTGACTCCTTCGGCATTAAAATCAGCAGTATCCATGTGAGATATAAAGCCAATCTTACGTGTTAAAGATGGATCATTGGCTGGTAAGGTTCCAATTGCAAAACCATTCGGTAGATAGTAAACATTTTGCAGTCCAACACGTTTCATTTCAGGAATTAGAACATTTGTTGCGAAGTCAACCTGACTCTGCGTACTTGGAGTAGTAGTAGAGTGTTCATCAGAGCGCGTGTTGACCTTAACGTAGGTTAAGAAGCGGTCCAAGAGATTTGGATAAGTCATAAAAAACTCCTTTTGAATTCATTTTTTCCATTGTATCATAGAAAGAAGAGAAAAACAAAAGACAGAAGTTAGGGAAATTCTCTAGGTTTGCGTTTACTTATTAATGGATAAATGATAAAATAAACTTGATAAAAATATCACAAGGAAGCGATTATGAAAAAAGCAATTTTAATGATGACTTTCGGTTCGCCAGAAGAGATTACCTTTGAAGGTGTGGCTGATTTTTTCACAAATATTCGTCGTGGAGTGAGACCTCAAGACCACGAGATTCAAACTCTCTATGATAATTATGTACTAATTGGAGGGACGCCTCTGCAAAAAATTACTCGAGAAGAGGTTGCCTTGGTAGAAGGCAGGCTGGGTAATGAATACAGTGTTTATTTTGCTAATAAGTTTTCTAGACCCTTTATTCCAGATGTGATTGGTCAGATGGAAGCAGACGGCATTGAACAGTGTATTTGCTTGATTTTGGAGCCTCATTATTCTTTTTACTCTGTCATGGGTTATGAGAAATTTTTAGAAAGCAAGCAAATTCAATTTTTGGTCATTAAGGACTGGTATCAAGAAGGAGCGCTCTTAAACTATTGGGCAGATGAAATTGCTAAGATTTTAAAAGAAGAAGTAAAGCAGGATAGCTTTAAAGTCATCTTTTCAGCCCATAGTGTGCCCATTTTTGCCTTGGATTTTGGTGACCCCTATATCGACCAAATTTTCGAAAATAGCAAGCTAGTCGCTGAAAAACTAGGTTTGAGTTCTGAGCAATATACTAATACTTGGCAAAGTGAAAGTGATATCGGTATTCCATGGATTAAGCCTGATGTCTTGGAGTATCTTAGAGAGCAGAAAGAACATCCAGACCATTATATTTTTGTTCCTATCAGCTTCATCAGCGAGCATATTGAAGTCTTGTTTGACAACGATGTGGAATGTTATGACTTGTGTCAGGAATTTGGGGTGAACTATCATCGTCCACCAATGCCAAATACAGATTCTCGTTTGATTGATGCCTTGGTTAATACAGTCAGAGCTAATGAACATCAAGAGTTTAAGGAATTTCTCCCAGAAGAAGAAACCTTTGATGAGTTAGTTCCTTCAGATGAGACGAAAAACATTTTGGCCGAATCTCAAGATTTACAAATGCCGGAATTTGTGAAAAAACTGATTGAGAAAAAAGGTCGGGAAAATGTTAAGATGCCTTATCTTATTAAGAAAATGCTTGAAAAAGCAGGTAAGTTACCAAAAGAGTAAAGAAAAAAGGATTTAGCTTTGTGCTAGATCCTTTTAATTGATTATTTTTTCTCAAGAAGGGCTTTGATTTCTTGAAGTACTTCCAACTCAGTTGGACCAGCTGGAGCTTCCTCAGCAGCTTCTTTCTTAGTAAGACTTTGAGCTTTTTCAATACCTTTGATTACAAAGAAGAGAACAGTACCGATAACTAGGAAGTTGATAACAGCGCTCAAGAATTTACCATATGTAACACCATTCCAAGCAAGCTCAGCAATGTTTTGTACTTTCGCAGCTTCCAAGGCTGGATTCAAAATAAGTGGAGTGATGATATCGTTAACAAGTGATGTAACGATTGCACCAAAAGCAGTAGCAATGATCACACCGACAGCAAGGTCAACAACATTACCACGAAGCAAGAATGCTTTAAGATCTTTTAACATTTTCATAATTTCCTTTCAAAAAATTTTTACACTTAATTATATATTAATTAAGAAATTCTTGCAAGCTATATGTTTAAAATTTTTCTTATTTTTTAAAAATAAATACCTTACTAAAAATGTAATTGAGGATAATTATTGAGAATTGTGCAATAACTGTTTCAACACTATTAACCTTATTAATATTATAATTTACAAATTGCCCGATAATATTAGGAAACTGAGTTACAAAGAGAAAAGTTAAAAACAAGTCTAAAAGAAAAGTAGAAAGACGTGCCAGAGTAAATTTCACTAAACGGTTTGGCCAATTCTGCCTATCTTGTTTAAATACGATTGTATCATTTGTAATAAATGCAAACAGGATACCGATACTATTTGCTAGTCCAGTAGCAAGGAGTTCTCTATGAGTTAGTTGATAAATGACTAATCTAGATAGAATGGAGACAAGAGTAGTAGCTATACCAAAAAAAAGATAGGCTAAGAGCTCATTCACGAAGAGACTTTGAATGCGTTTTTTCATGCTTTTAGTATAGCATAAAGCAGGCTATTGTGCTATACTAGTAAGGTTGATTCAAGCAACCCTTGGTGCTTAGCTTCTTTCACCAAGCATATTATACGCGGGAAACCGCCAAAGGAGAAAAGATGAAAAAATTAACCATTCGTGATGTAGCAGATATTGCAATCGTTGCTGCTATCTATGTCGTTTTAACTGTCACACCACCCCTAAATGCCATCAGCTATGGTGCTTATCAGTTTCGTATTTCAGAAATGATGAACTTTATGGCTTTTTACAATCCTAAGTACATCATCGGAGTTACTATCGGTTGTATGATTGCTAATTTCTTTAGCTTCGGACCGCTAGATGTCTTTGTTGGTGGTGGATCAACCTTAGTATTCCTCAGTCTAGGTGTTTGGCTTTTTGCAAAATACAGCAAGGATTATCTTTTTAACGGTTTGATTCGAAAAGATCATTTCTTCTTCTCAATCCTCTTTTCAATTTCTATGTTTACTATCGCTGCCGAGTTGAATATCGTAGCGCAATTACCATTTTTCCTTACTTGGTTTACAACAGGGATTGGTGAATTTGCCTCATTGATTATTGGAGCGATTATTATTGGTAAAATTGGTCGTCGAATCGATTTAACTAAATAGAACCAGAAAAGCTAGGTAGCTATTACCTGGCTTTTTCTTATGGAAAATATCTAAGGAAACTTGACAAGATTTTCTAACTATAGTATACTTTTTAAGTAAGCTGATTTAGCTCAGTTGGCAGAGCGCATCCATGGTAAGGATGAGGTCGCCGGTTCAATCCCGGCAATTAGCATGATATTTACAGGGAAACTCTTGAACACAAGAGTTTTTTTCTTATGCTCGCGAGAAAAAATTCTGACTTTTACATAATAAAAGTCATCCTGCAAAAATTTCTTATTGACAAAACCACTTATTTCTAGTAATATAATAGACGCGATGAGTCGATAGGTAGTCTTCGGACTACTATTGAGCATAAGGAGGTCATAACGCAGGAGCGGACCTTGATGAGTTGTGTGAACCTGCTCATCACATGAAGATGCCTCTTAGTCCCTAGTCTAGCGACTGGGGATTTTTATTTTCCAAAAAATGATGAAAAAGCTTTGCAATTTATGGAAAAAGTAGTATAATACATCTATTATAGAAATTTTTAGAAAATTCCGAAAGAGGTTATTTATGGGATATACAGTTGCTGTAGTCGGCGCGACAGGTGCTGTCGGAGCTCAGATGATAAAAATGTTGGAAGAATCAACACTTCCAATCGATAAAATTCGTTTACTTGCTTCTGCACGTTCAGCAGGCAAGACTTTGAAATTTAAAGATCAAGATATTACGATTGAAGAGACGACTGAAACAGCTTTTGAAGGAGTTGATATTGCACTCTTTTCAGCAGGTGGTTCTACATCAGCTAAGTATGCACCATACGCAGTGAAAGCTGGAGCGGTAGTAGTAGATAATACATCTTACTTCCGTCAAAATCCAGATGTTCCTTTGGTTGTTCCAGAGGTCAATGCTCATGCACTTGATGCTCACAACGGAATCATTGCCTGCCCTAACTGTTCAACAATCCAAATGATGGTAGCTCTCGAGCCAGTTCGCCAAAAATGGGGCTTGGACCGTATCATTGTTTCAACTTACCAAGCAGTTTCAGGTGCTGGTATGGGAGCAATTCTTGAGACACAACGTGAACTTCGTGAAGTCTTGAATGATGGTGTAACCCCACGTGATTTGCATGCGGAAATCTTGCCTTCAGGTGGTGACAAGAAACACTATCCTATCGCCTTCAATGCTCTTCCACAAATTGATGTCTTCACTGACAATGATTACACTTACGAAGAGATGAAGATGACTAAGGAAACTAAGAAAATCATGGAAGATGATAGCATTGCAGTATCTGCAACATGTGTGCGTATTCCAGTCTTATCAGCTCACTCTGAGTCTGTTTACATCGAAACAAAAGAAGTGGCTCCAATCGAAGAAGTGAAAGCAGCTATCGCAGCCTTCCCAGGTGCTGTTCTTGAAGATGATGTGGCTCATCAAATCTATCCGCAAGCCATCAATGCAGTGGGTTCTCGTGATACCTTTGTTGGTCGTATCCGTAAAGACTTGGATGCAGAAAAAGGAATCCACATGTGGGTTGTTTCTGATAACCTGCTCAAAGGTGCTGCTTGGAACTCAGTTCAGATTGCTGAAACCCTTCATGAACGTGACTTGGTTCGTCCAACAGCTGAATTGAAATTTGAATTAAAATAGTCATATCGTTTAGGAGTTCAGATGAACTCCTTCTTTGAAATAGAGAGGTGTTTCTCATGTCTTATCAAGATTTAAAAGAGTGTAAAATCATCACAGCCTTTATTACTCCCTTCCACGAGGATGGTTCCATCAACTTTGATGCCATTCCAGCCTTGATTGAGCATCTGTTGGCGCATCATACGGATGGAATTCTTCTCGCAGGTACCACTGCTGAGAGTCCAACCTTGACCCACGATGAAGAGTTGGAGCTCTTTGCGGCTGTACAAAAAGTTGTCAATGGACGTGTTCCTTTGATTGCGGGTGTGGGTACCAATGATACGCGTGACTCTATTGAGTTTGTCAAAGAAGTCGCGGAATTTGGTGGTTTTGCTGCTGGGCTTGCTATTGTACCTTACTACAACAAACCTTCTCAAGAAGGAATGTATCAGCACTTTAAGGCGATTGCGGATGCTTCTGACTTACCTATTATTATCTATAATATTCCAGGTCGTGTGGTTGTCGAGTTGACTCCAGAAACCATGCTTCGCTTGGCTGATCATCCAAATATTATTGGTGTCAAAGAATGTACTAGCTTGGCTAATATGGCTTACTTGATTGAGCACAAACCAGAAGAGTTCTTAGTGTATACTGGTGAAGATGGAGATGCTTTCCATGCCATGAACCTTGGTGCAGATGGGGTTATTTCTGTTGCCTCCCATACAAATGGGGATGAAATGCACGAGATGTTTATGGCCATTGAAGAAAGCGATATGAAGAAAGCCGCAGCAATTCAGCGTAAGTTCATTCCTAAAGTTAATGCTCTCTTCTCTTATCCAAGTCCTGCTCCTGTCAAGGCCGTTCTCAACTATATGGGATTTGAAGCTGGTCCAACTCGTCTACCTCTTGTTCCAGCACCAGAAGAAGATGCCAAACGCATTATCAAGGTTGTTGTAGATGGCGACTACGAAGCAACTAAGGCAACTGTAACAGGTGTCTTAAGACCAGATTACTAATAAAGACAATAAAATCCATGACCGAATGAACGATCATGGATTTCTTATTTTCCTAAACAGAATTGGCTAAAGAGTTGGGTAATGAGTTCATCAGGAGCAGCATCCCCAGTGATTTCTCCGAGGATTTCCCAAGTACGAGTCAAGTCAACTTGAAGCAAGTCAACTGGCATCCCCAGTTCCAGACCTTCATTAACAGCTTGAAGGCTTTCAACAGCCTTTTCAATTAAGGAAATGTGACGTGCGTTAGACAAGTAAGTAGCGTCTTGCTCAACAAAACCAGCATTTTCAAAGAAGAGGTTGTTGATTCTCTCTTCGATTTTATCGATGTTTTGATTTTTAAGAACTGAAATACGAATAACGTCTTCAGGCAGTTTCGAAGTTTCAATCGTTTCTGGTAGGTCGGTTTTATTTAGAAGTATAATTCGGTTGGTATCCTGACTGATTTCTAAGAGTTGTCTGTCTTGAACAGTCAGTGGTTCACTGGAATTTAGCACTAGAAGAACTAAGTCAGCTTCCTTAAGAGCTTTTTTCGAACGCTCAACTCCAATTTGTTCAACGATATCATCCGTTTCACGAATACCAGCTGTGTCAATCAATTTGAGAGGAACACCGTTGATGTTGACGTATTCTTCGATGACATCACGGGTTGTACCAGCAATATCTGTGACGATAGCCTTGTCCTCACGCAAGAGGTTGTTGAGAAGGCTGGATTTCCCAACATTGGGACGGCCGATGATTGCTGTGGAAATTCCTTCACGAAGGATTTTACCGCGACGGGCTGTCCTAAGGAGATTAGTTAGCAATTGCTCAAACTCCATAGTCTTCTCACGGACAACAGCAGTAGTGGCTTCCTCAACATCGTCGTACTCAGGATAATCAATATTGACCTCGACTTGGGCAAGTGTATTGAGGATTTCTTGACGGGTATTATTAATCAGGTCAGAAAGGGAACCATCAAGTTGTTTGACCGCAATGTTCATGGCCTTGTCTGTCTTGGCGCGGATGATATCCATCACCGCCTCAGCCTGAGTCAAGTCCACACGTCCATTTAGGAAGGCACGTTTGGTAAATTCACCAGGTTCAGCCAATCGAGCTCCTTCACGGATAGCTAGCTGGAGAATTTCATTGGTCACTGCAATCCCACCGTGGGTGTTAATCTCGATAATATCTTCACGAGTGAAAGTCTTTGGAGACTTCATAGCTCCAACCATAACCTCGTCCATGACTTTTCCTGTCTGAGGATCAATAATGTGACCGTAGTTAAGGGTATGGCTAGTAACCTTGCTCAAGTCTTTTCCTTTAAAAATCTTTTGCGCAATAGCAAAACTTTCTGTTCCGCTCAGACGGACAATACCGATAGCCCCTTCGCCTAGTGGAGTAGAGATAGCAGCGATGGTATCAAATTCACGTGTAATCATAATGTTTCCTTTAATTAATAGCTCTTTTCTTGGAAATTTTTCCAAGTCTCTTTTCAAATTGTAACAAATTTGGACTATTTCTTCAATGGATGCTACTTGGAGATTGAAAAAGCCTAAGCAATTCTGCTTAAGCTAGATTATTTGGTGCGCATTTCACCTTGAGGGAAGTAAGTTCCTTCTGGCATGTCGTTGATGATGACATGGACAGCAGATTGAGGTGCTCCAGTGTTGCGAACAACAGCTTCTGTTACTTCCTTAGCAAGAGCCTTCTTTTGCTCGAGCGTGCGTCCTTCAAATAAATCGATGCGTACAAATGGCATAATAGCTTCCTCCACTAGTTTTTGATTTCTTCTATTTTACCACATTTTGCCGTTTAAAGCTTAAGAAAATTATGATATACTAGAATGTAGCAAAAATTTAGAAATGGACGTGAAGCAAGAAACATGGCACAGTTGTATTATCGTTATGGGACCATGAACTCAGGTAAGACGATTGAGATTCTCAAGGTGGCCTATAACTATGAGGAGCAAGGAAAAGGTGTTGTCATTATGACCTCGGCTCTGGATACGCGTGACGGTGTTGGCTATGTATCGAGTCGAATTGGTATGAAACGCCCTGCCCTTGCGATTGAGGAAACGACAGATATCTTTGGTTATATCCGAGATTTATCTGAAAAACCTTACTGTGTGCTAGTTGATGAGGCCCAGTTTCTCAAGCGTCACCATGTTTACGACCTAGCTCGTGTTGTTGATGAGTTAGACATACCTGTCATGGCTTTTGGTTTGAAGAATGACTTTCGAAATGAGTTGTTCGAAGGTTCAAAATACCTCTTGCTCTTAGCGGATAAAATTGACGAGATTAAGACCATTTGCCAATATTGTAAGAAAAAGGCGACTATGGTGTTGCGTACACATGATGGACTGCCCGTTTATGATGGAGAACAGATCCAGATTGGTGGTAACGAAACCTATATCTCAGTTTGCCGTAAACATTATTTTGCGCCAATGATAATCTCTAACAAGGAGCAAAACTATGACAATTGAACTAAGAGATGTTACAATGGGAAATTATTTTGATGTTTTGAATTTGGATGTCAAAGAATATCAAAAACAATTCATTGCAACAAACGCAATTAGTTTAGCTGAAGCATACGTCTACACTAAAAATGGAGATTTTGTAGCTCCAATGGCAGTTTATGATAATGATGCAATTATAGGTTTTGTGATGATAGCTTATGATAAAAAGATCGGAATTAGTAGTGGAAATTATTTACTATTTCGTTTTATGATTGATAAGAATTTTCAAAATCAAGGATATTTTAAACCAATTATGGATAAAGTACTAGACTATGTTCGGACAGCGCCAGCAGGTTTAAGCAATAAACTTTGGTTGTCTTATGAACCAGAAAATGAACATGCAAGATCTTGTTACCTCAGTTATGGATTTAAAGAAACTGGGGAAATATCCGAGAATGAAGTAGTAGCAATCTATGATTTAACAATTGAGAAATAAGGAGAAAAAATGAATATCTATGATCAACTACAAGCTGTAGAAGACCGTTATGAAGAATTAGGAGAGTTGCTGAGTGACCCGGATGTGGTCTCGGACACCAAGCGTTTCATGGAGCTCTCAAAAGAAGAGGCTTCAAGCCGTGATACAGTGACGGCTTACCGAGAATACAAACAAGTCCTTCAAAACATCGTTGACGCTGAAGAGATGATTAAGGAATCAGGCGGAGATGCGGACTTGGAAGAAATGGCCAAGCAAGAGCTCAAAGATGCAAAGGCTGAAAAAGAAGAATACGAAGAAAAACTGAAAATCTTGCTCCTTCCAAAGGATCCAAACGATGACAAGAACATCATCCTTGAAATTCGTGGAGCGGCTGGTGGTGACGAAGCGGCACTTTTCGCTGGAGACCTTCTAACTATGTACCAAAAGTACGCTGAAGCCCAAGGCTGGCGCTTTGAAGTTATGGAAGCTTCTATGAACGGTGTTGGTGGTTTCAAAGAAGTCGTTGCCATGGTTTCAGGTCAGTCTGTTTACTCTAAGCTTAAGTACGAATCAGGTGCCCACCGTGTGCAACGTGTTCCTGTGACAGAAAGCCAAGGTCGTGTCCATACTTCGACAGCGACAGTCCTTGTTATGCCAGAAGTTGAAGAGGTTGAATATGATATTGATCCAAAAGACCTTCGTGTTGACATCTACCACGCCTCTGGTGCTGGTGGACAGAACGTCAATAAGGTTGCGACTGCCGTTCGTATCGTTCACTTGCCAACCAATATCAAGGTTGAGATGCAGGAAGAACGTACCCAGCAGAAGAACCGTGAGAAGGCCATGAAAATCATCCGTGCGCGTGTTGCTGACCACTTTGCACAAATTGCTCAGGATGAACAAGACGCTGAGCGCAAGTCAACAATCGGTACTGGTGACCGTTCAGAACGAATCCGTACTTATAATTTCCCACAAAACCGTGTCACAGACCACCGTATCGGCTTGACCCTCCAAAAACTAGATACCATCTTGTCTGGTAAATTGGACGAAGTTGTGGATGCCTTGGTGCTTTATGACCAAACACAAAAATTAGAAGAATTAAACAAATAATGAAATTAGCTCAATTATTTTCAGATTTTGAAGAAGAGTTGATAAGACAAGGAGAGGAAGCTGAAAGCCTCTCTTTTGTCTATCGTAGCCTAAAAAATCTATCTTTTACGGACCTTGTCTTTGCACTTCAGCAGGAAGTTACGGAAGAGGAAGAATTTTTTGTTAAAGGAATTTTCCAACAGCTAGCAGCTCATAAACCGGCACAGTACATCATCGGTCATGCAGATTTCTTTGGTATGCAGTTAACAGTTGATGAACGAGTTTTGATTCCTCGTCCAGAGACAGAGGAGTTGGTGGAGCTTATCTTGGCTGAAAATCATGAGACGAATCTTTCAGTTCTGGATATTGGAACAGGTAGTGGAGCTATTGCTCTCGCCTTAGCAAAAAACAGACCAGATTGGTCAGTGACAGCAGCAGATATTTCCCAAGATGCTTTAGATGTAGCTAATGAAAATGCTAAAAATCAAAATCTTCAAATATTTTTAAAAAAATCTGACTGTTTTACAGAAATTTCTGAAAAATATGATATAATTGTTTCCAATCCACCCTATATCTCTCGTGAAGATGAGTCAGAGGTCGGCTTGAATGTTTTGCATTCAGAGCCTCATCTAGCTCTCTTTGCAGATGAGGATGGCCTAGCTATTTACCGTAGAATTGCGGAAGATGCAAAAGACTATCTCAAAGATGGTGGTAAGATTTACCTTGAAATTGGATACAAGCAAGGTCAAAGTGTTCCCGAACTCTTTAGGAAACATCTTCCTGAAAAAAGAGTTCGAACACTCAAGGATCAGTTTGGTCAAGATAGGATGGTTGTAGTTGATGATGGACAGGATTAGACAAGAGTTGGAAAAGGGTGGAGCTGTCGTTCTACCTACAGAGACAGTTTACGGTCTTTTTGCCAAGGCTCTAGACAAAAAAGCAGTTAATCATGTATACCAGATTAAACGTCGTCCCAGAGACAAGGCACTCAATCTCAATATTGCCTTTTTAGAGGATATCTTGCACTTTTCAAAGAATCAGCCAGCTTATCTTCAAAAACTTGTAGAGACCTTTTTACCAGGTCCCTTGACCATTATCCTTGAAGCCAATGACCGAGTTCCCTATTGGGTCAATTCTGGTCTTGCAACTGTTGGATTTCGGATGCCTAGTCATCCCATTACCCTTGATTTGATTCGAGAGACAGGTCCTTTGATTGGGCCGTCTGCTAATATCTCAGGTCATGCAAGTGGTGTAACCTTTGATCAGATTCTGAAGGATTTTGACCAAGAGGTTTTGGGTCTGGAAGACGATGTTTTTCTAACTGGACAAGATTCGACTATTTTGGACTTGTCTGGAGACAAGGTGAAAATCTTACGCCAAGGGGCCATTAAGCGAGAAGATATTCTTGCTCGGTTGCCAGAGATTTCTTTTGAGGAGGAATGAGATGCTAAGAGATTTAAGAGAAACTGATGTGAAAGCTATATGTGACATCAACCAAGAGGCTTTGGGCTATTCTTTTAGTCCAGAGGACACAGCTAGTCAACTAGCTAGATTATCTCAGGATTCCCATCATTTCCTACTTGGTTATGAGGATGCAGCTAGTCATGCCTTGCTTGGATATGTCCACGCCGAGGTTTACGAATCCCTTTATTCCAAAGCAGGATTTAATATCTTAGCCTTAGCAGTTTTACCTCAAGCGCAAGGACAAGGTATTGGTAAAAGATTACTGCAAGGGTTGGATCAAGAAGCAAAAAGACGTGGTTATGGGTTTATCCGCCTAAACTCTGCCGATCATCGTCTGGGTGCTCATGCATTTTATGAAAAAGTTGGTTATACTTGTGATAAAGTGCAGAAACGGTTTATTCGCATCTTTTAGTTTATTTTCTTGTTGTAAAACAAACTAAAGGACTAGTCACACAATAAAAGGAGAAGACCTATGATTTTTGACAAAGATGATTTTAAAGCATATGATGCTGATCTCTGGAATGCTATTGCCAAAGAAGAAGAACGCCAACAAAACAACATTGAGTTGATTGCTTCGGAAAACGTGGTTTCCAAGGCTGTTATGGCAGCTCAAGGGTCTATCTTGACGAATAAATACGCCGAAGGCTACCCAGGCCACCGTTATTATGGTGGAACAGATGTGGTAGACGTGGTAGAAAGTCTAGCTATTGAACGTGCAAAAGAAATTTTCGGCGCTAAATTTGCCAATGTCCAACCACACTCAGGAAGCCAAGCCAACTGTGCGGCTTACATGGCCTTGATTGAGCCAGGTGATACCGTTATGGGGATGGATTTGGCAGCAGGTGGACACTTGACCCACGGAGCTCCAGTTAGCTTCTCAGGTCAAACCTACAACTTTGTTTCTTATAGTGTAGATCCTGAAACGGAACTCTTGGATTTTGATGCTATCTTGAAACAAGCCCAAGAAGTAAAACCAAAATTGATCGTAGCAGGTGCTTCAGCCTATTCTCAAATTATCGACTTTTCAAAATTCCGTGAAATCGCAGATGCTGTTGGGGCTAAGCTCATGGTAGACATGGCCCATATCGCTGGTTTGGTTGCTGCTGGTCTTCACCCAAGTCCAGTGCCATATGCTCATATCACTACAACAACGACTCACAAAACCCTTCGTGGACCTCGTGGTGGTTTGATTTTGACTAATGACGAAGAACTTGCTAAGAAAATCAATTCAGCTATTTTCCCAGGTATTCAGGGTGGTCCTTTGGAGCATGTTGTAGCAGCTAAAGCTGTTTCTTTCAAAGAAGTTTTGGATCCAGCTTTCAAGGAATATGCTACCATTGTTATCAAGAACAGCAAGACTATGGCGGATGTCTTCTTGCAAGACCCTGATTTCCGTATCATTTCTGGCGGAACTGAAAACCACCTCTTCCTAGTGGATGTGACTAAGGTTGTAGAAAACGGAAAAGTTGCTCAAAACTTGCTGGATGAAGTCAATATTACCCTAAATAAAAACTCAATCCCTTACGAAAGCTTATCACCATTCAAGACAAGTGGGATTCGTATCGGAGCAGCAGCTATTACTGCACGTGGATTTGGTGAAGAAGAAAGTCGCAAAGTGGCTGAACTTATCATTAAAACCCTTAAGAATGCAGGAAATGAAGCTGTCTTAGAAGAAGTGAGAAGCGATGTCAAAGCATTGACAGATGCCTTCCCATTATACGAGGACTAAAACTTTTATGGACATTTATATTAAGAAAGCCATTATCCATCAGTTTAGCCCGGATGATACCGAGCTGTTTCTAGCGGATAAGTTTCTCAATATCACTCCAAAAATCGAAGAATACCTGCGCAAAAAAATTGAACGTGTGTATTCAGATGAAGCCAAGACTGGGATTTTCGAGGAAGAAAATCCCTTCTTCAATCACATCACAGACGATTTGTTGGAGACATCAGTAACACTGGCTAATCTCTGGAAAGAGGAGTTCAGCATTTCCGAAAATCTCAAGACCAATGACTTGATTTTTGTGCAATTTTCTAAAGAAGGTGTAGAACATTTTGCTTTCTTACGAATTTCCCTGAGGGAGACTTTGACCCACCTCGGAGGAGAAGTTGATAATCCAATCAAGCTGACTCAGAATAACCTGCCTGGATTTGGAACGGGTGCTGATGAGGCCTTGGTGGTCAATCTTCAGAGTCGCAAGTACCATCTGATTGAAAAACGAATCAAGTACAACGGGACTTTTTTGAACTATTTTTCAGATAATCTTCTTGCTGTTGCTCCTAAGATTTCACCCAAGAAATCTATCAAAGAACTGGAAAAAACGGCCCAGAGAATTGCTGAATCTTTTAACACAGATGACTTTCAATTTCAATCCAAGGTCAAATCAGCTATTTTTAACAACCTAGAAGAAAGCAATGAGTTGTCACCTGAAAAATTGGCCAACGACCTTTTTGACAATAATCTGACGGCTCGTTTGAGCTTTATTGATCAAGTCAAAGAAGCCGTACCAGAGCCTGTTCAGTTTGATGAAATTGATGCCAGTCGTCAGCTTAAAAAATTTGAAAACCAAAAACTTTCCTTGTCAAATGGAATTGAGCTCATCGTTCCCAATAACGTCTATCAAGATGCCGAGTCTGTTGAGTTTATCCAAAACGACAATGGAACCTACTCTATCTTAATCAAAAATATCGAGGATATCCAAAGTAAATAATGTTTAAACGAATTCGAAGAGTGCTTGTACTAGCAGTCTTCCTTTTTGCTGGCTATAAAGCTTACCGCGTTCACCAAGATGTCAAGCAAGTCATGACCTATCAACCCATGGTGCGCGAAATTTTGAGTGAAAAAGACACCCCAGCAAACGAAGAGCTTGTGCTCGCTATGATTTATACTGAAACAAAAGGAAAAGAAGGCGATGTTATGCAGTCTAGTGAGTCTGCTAGTGGCGCTACCAATACCATTAATGATAATGCCTCTAGCATTCGGCAAGGCGTTCAAACTCTGACAGACAATCTCTATCTGGCCCAGAAGAAGGGTGTTGATGTCTGGACAGCTGTTCAAGCCTATAATTTTGGACCTGCCTATATCGATTTTATCGCCCAAAATGGTAAGGAAAACACCCTAGCACTGGCCAAACAGTACTCTCGTGATACTGTTGCTCCCTTGCTTGGCAATACCACTGGAAAGACTTATAGTTATATGCACCCCATTTCCATTTTTCACGGTGCCGAACTCTATGTAAATGGAGGAAACTATTACTATTCTAGACAGGTGCAATTCAACCTTTACATCATCAAATGTTTTACTCTCTTTTCGACATCTGGCTAGCCCAGGTGTTTTTGTTATAAGTTTTCTTTAAGATATATATATTACTCTAGAAAGGTAAAGGAGGAAAATCCCTATGAGAAAGAAACTCTTTCTGACTAGTGCTGCGGTCTTGTGGGCAGTAACAGCTATGAATAGCGCCCATGCAGCAACAGATGTTCAAAAAGTTATCGATGAAACCTACGTCCAACCTGAATATGTCCTAGGTTCATCATTGTCTGAAGATCAAAAAAATCAAACTCTAAAAAAACTGGGCTACAATGCCTCAACAGATACCAAAGAACTCAAGACCATGACACCTGATGTCTATTCTAAGATTATGAATGTGGCAAATGACTCTAGCTTACAACTGTATTCATCAGCCAAGATTCAAAAACTAGGTGACAAGTCGCCACTTGAGGTCAAGATTGAAACACCAGAAAACATCACTAAGGTGACTCAGGATATGTACCGCAATGCAGCCGTAACTTTGGGTGTGGAACACGCCAAAATCACTGTAGCAGCACCTATTCCAGTTACAGGTGAGAGTGCCTTAGCCGGGATTTATTATTCGCTAGAAGCTAATGGAGCCAAGGTGCCACAAGCCAATAAAGACTTGGCTCAAGAAGAGTTGAAGGCTTTGTCAGATATCAATGCTGAAAACAAGGATAAGTCAGGCTATGATGCTAATAAATTAAACGTTGCCCTAGCTGATATCAAGTCAGGACTCGCCAAAGCTAAAGAAAGCAAGGGAAATCTGACAGAGGAAGATGTCCGCAAAATTGTTGAAGATACCTTAAAAAATTACAAACTTGATCAGGTTATAACAGGAAACCAGATCAATATCATCATCAACTTTGCTTTGAATCTCTCAAAGAGTGATATCCTCAGTAATACAGACTTCACTAAAACCTTGAATGACCTTAAACAAAGTATTGTTTCACAAGCTGGCGACAGTTTTAAAAATATCAACCTTAACTTTGATGCGGATAAGGCGCTAGAGGATGGCGGGAACTTCTTAAGCTCCCTCTGGCAAGCCATTGTCAACTTCTTCAAGAGTTTTGGTTCTTAAGAAATTTCATGGTATAATAGATGGTAACCGTAACGTTGCCGTCTTTTTTGTCGGCCAATAGAAAGAGAAGAGAATGTTAAAGAAAAATGATATTGTAGAAGTTGAAATTGTGGACTTGACCCATGAAGGTGCAGGAGTTGCCAAGGTGGATGGTTTGGTATTTTTTGTTGAGAATGCTTTACCGAGTGAAAAAATCCTCATGCGTGTCCTCAAGGTTAATAAAAATATTGGTTTTGGGAAGGTTGAAGAATACCTTGTCCAGTCGCCACACCGTAATCAAGATCTAGATTTGGCTTACCTGCGTTCAGGAATCGCGGATTTAGGTCATCTTGCCTATCCAGAACAGCTCAAATTTAAAACCAAGCAAGTCAAGGACAGTCTATATAAGATTGCTGGAATTGCTGATGTAGAGGTTGCTGAAACGCTTGGTATGAAAAATCCAATCAAGTATCGCAATAAGGCGCAGGTGCCAGTTCGTCGAGTGAATGGTGTCTTGGAAACAGGATTTTTCCGTAAGAATTCCCATGACCTCATGCCTCTAGAAGATTTCTTTATCCAGGATCCTGTGATTGATGAGGTAGTAGTAGGACTACGTGACTTGCTCCGTCGTTATGACCTGAAACCTTATGATGAAAAGGAACAATCTGGCTTGATTCGAAATCTTGTGGTGCGTCGTGGACACTATTCTGGACAAATAATGGTAATTTTGGTAACAACTCGTCCCAAAGTTTTTCGTGTTGACCAATTGATTGAACAACTGATTAAGCAGTTCCCAGAGATTGTCTCTGTTATGCAAAGTATCAATGACCAGAACACTAATGCTATTTTTGGTAAGGAATGGCGTACGCTTTATGGACAAGACTTTATCACTGACCAGATGTTGGGAAATGACTACCAAATCGCTGGACCCGCTTTTTACCAAGTCAACACTGAAATGGCTGAAAAACTTTATCAAACAGCCATTAACTTTGCTGAATTAAAAGAAGATGACGTGGTTATTGATGCCTATTCTGGTATTGGGACGATTGGTCTTTCTGTTGCGAAACATGTCAAAGAGGTTTATGGTGTTGAAGTGATTTCAGAAGCGGTTGAGAATAGCAAAAAGAATGCTCAGCTGAACAATATTTCAAATGCCAACTATGTCTGTGATACAGCTGAAAATGCCATGAAGAATTGGCTCAAGGAAGGAATTCAACCAACCGTTATCTTGGTTGATCCTCCACGCAAGGGCTTAACCGAAAGCTTTATCAAGGCAAGTAGTCAAACAGGAGCAGACCGCATCGCCTATATCTCCTGCAATGTCGCTACTATGGCGCGTGATATCAAACTCTACCAAGAGTTGGGATATGAGTTGAAGAAAGTTCAGCCGGTTGACTTATTTCCGCAAACGCATCATGTGGAGTGTGTAGTGTTGCTACAAAGAAAAAAAGGGTGAAAATCCTTGATTTCAAGCTATTTCACAAGCATTTTGTCTTTGTAGATAAAGGCAATTTTGACATCAAAAAAATCCTAAAAAGGCACATAGATGTAAATGTATTTGTAGATATCGTTTGCGTATCGGAAAAATGAATACAACAATAAATATTTATCTAAGGAGAGAACAATATTCAATTGTTCTCCTTTTTATTATAGCTTGAAGCCATAATAAGAAGCAGCGCACCAAAATTGGTGCGTTATGCTTTTTTATGCTATAATGGAATTATAAAAATAAAGGAGTTTGCTATGATTGGAAAGAACATAAAATCCTTACGTAAAACACATGACTTAACCCAACCCGAATTTGCACGGATTGTAGGTATTTCACGTAATAGTCTGAGTCGATATGAAAATGGAACGAGTTCAGTTTCTACGGAACTAATAGACATCATTTGCCAGAAGTTTAATGTATCTTATGTCGATATTGTAGGAGAAGATAAAATGCTCAATCCTGTTGAAGATTATGAATTAACTTTAAAAATTGAAATTGTGAAAGAAAGAGGTGCGAATCTATTATCTCGACTCTATCGTTATCAAGATAATCGGGGAATTAGCATTGATGATGAATCTAATCCTTGGATTTTAATGAGTGATGATTTATCTGATTTGATTCATACGAATATCTATCTAGTAGAAACTTTTGATGAAATAGAGAGATATAGCGGTTATTTGGATGGAATTGAACGTATGTTAGAGATTTCTGAAAAACGGATGGTAGCTTAATGGCAATCCAAGATTATACCTACAGTGCATTCAAACATGCTTTAGCTCGGAACGTTCGCTCACTGACAAGAGGAAAAAAGTCCAGTAAGCAACCTATAGCGATTTTGCTTGGAGGGCAAAGTGGTGCTGGTAAGACTACAATTCATCGAATTAAACAGAAAGAATTTCAAGGAAATATTGTTATCATAGATGGTGATAGTTTTCGTTCTCAGCATCCACACTATTTAGAACTACAGCAAGAATATGGCAAAGATAGTGTTGAATACACCAAATATTTTGCGGAGAAAATGGTAGAGTCTTTAGTAACCGAATTGAGTCATTTGGGATATAATCTTTTGATTGAGGGAACTTTACGAACAATTGATGTTCCAAAGAAAACAGCACAACTCTTGAAAAGTGAGGGATATGAAGTACAATTAGCCTTGATTGCGACAAAGCCTAAGCTGTCCTATCTGAGCACCCTTATCCGATACGAAGAACTGTACGCTATCAATCCAAATCAAGCACGCGCAACTCCAAAAGAACATCATGATTTCATTGTAAATCATCTAGTTTATAATACACGGCAATTGGAAGAACTAGCTATCTTTGAAACAATTCAAATTTATCAACGAGATAGAAGTTGTGTATATGATTCAAAAGAAAATACAACTTCAGCAGCAACCGTTCTTCAAGAGTTACTCTTTGGGGAGTGGAGTCAGGTAGAGAAAGAGATGCTTAAATCTGGAGAAGAAAGATTAAAAGATTTAACTAATCGAAATGGTTGTTAGATCATGAGTTTTAAAATATAGTCTACTTATAACTTTTGTTAGTTGTTTAAGGTGGGAGAAAATTTTTTAGAACCAAAAAACGCATAGTCTCAGGTGTTGAAAACTTGAAATTATGCGTTTTCTTGTGGGAAGATTTACTCCATTTTCTTCTGAGATTGAGTTTTTCCTCATCTATATTTAAGAATATTTGAAAGTTATATTTTTAGAAAAACAATTATGGAGTTCTTAATACGGAATCTAGTAAAAATGCTGATTCAAAGTGAAGTGTTATATGTTTTTTGCTTTTGTTGAGCATAAAATCTATTAACTAAAATCGAACTACAAAAATTAATTTAAGATGAAGTGAACTGTAGACTTTGGAAATGTCTCTTACTCGATTTCAGAATGAATTACTGATACGGGATTAAAAGAACTAAGTATTTCTTTTTGTTTTGAATGAGATACGTGAGTATAGATTTGTGTGATTGATATAGAACTATGTCCAAGAATTTGTTGAATATATCGAATATCTACATCACTATCTAGAAGCATTGTCGCAAAGCTATGTCTAAACATATGCGGTGTAATAGTTCTAGATAAGCTGTTTTGTTCAACGATTCTCTTTAAAACTAAACGTACACTTTGCTCTGACAATGGTTTAAGTGAATGTTTCCCTGGGAACAAGAAATCATTGGATTCATTTCTTGTTTTATTTATATATGTTTCTAATAAATTGAATGTTTTTTGATCTCCTAAAAATAGGATACGTTCTTTCTTACCCTTTCCTATAATATGGAGTGTCTTATTGGACAGATTAATGTCTTTGAGATGAATGTGGCAAAGTTCAGAAATTCTAATGCCTGTTGAAAGTAAAAGTGAAATAATTAGTAGATTTCTTTCAGCGTGTTGTTTTTGATAGTCAGTTTTAGATACAATTACTTTCCGTTCTAAATATATAAAAATGCTTTTCAGAATGTCATACGGAATCGTTTTAGGCAATACTTTTTCAGTTCTAAATTGAAAGCGCAATTGATTGAAGGGATTCTCTTCAATTATGTTCTGGTATTTTAGATAGTTATAAAACACCTTCATACAAGCAATTTTTCTTCTTAATGTATTCGTTTTTATATTAGATCGTGTCAACTGTTCTATATAGGATTCGACATTATCATAGTCTGAGTTATAAAATTGCATAAGATCATTCTTATAAGCGCGAATCGTGTGTGAACTCAAACGCTTATGAGTTTTGCAATAATCTAAGTAAGTAGAAATAAGTTTATAATCCATAAAAATCTCCTTTATCAATAATCATGCTATTATAAACCTATTTGAGTGCTTTGTATAGTGATAATAAATAGTTATCGGTAGGAGAAATAAGTGTATATAACTAATAAGTTTGAAGGAAAAATTTATCAGAGATTGAATAAAATTCTTGAATCATATAATCAAGATCAAAATAGTATCATAAATCTTGCTGCTTGTATTAGCTATCCATTCAGTGAAGTATTAAAAATACAAAGCTTTCCACTTTCTACACTTCCAACTGAAGGCGTTGTTGAAAAACGTTATTTTCCTCATTGTACTTCATTAGATGATATTGAAGTATATGCTGAGGAATTGTGTTGCAAACTCTTTAATTTAAGGTCCAATGATTATCGAGTTAGTTTACAACCAAATTCTGGAACTCAGGCTAATCAAATTGTTTATAATGGAATTTTAGAAAGAGATGATTTTATTCTGTCATTATCACCAAAAGACGGGGGGCATATTTCACACACTTACACAGGTAGAGGTAAGGTTATATATTATCATTTAGATAATAATTTAAAAGTAGATTTTACTGAACTAAGGGAATTATTAGAGTTATATAAACCCAAATTAATTGTTGTCGGTGCTTCATCGTATGGAAATGAGTTTAATTATAAAAAAATTTATAAGACGGTTAAAGAAATTAGTCCTGACACTCTGATATTGGCAGATATCTGCCATAGTGTCTTGTATATTATGGCAGATATTCATCAGGCAATTTTCCCTTTTGTAGATTTTGCTACTTTTACAATGGATAAGTGTTTACGTGGACCTCAAGGAGGTGTGCTAGTTTATCGTAGCTCTTTTGAAAGAGAAATAAGTTATTCTATTTTTCCTAGAACTCAAGGGGGGCCGACACAATCTGCATTATTTGCTAAATGTATATGTTTAATTAAATTATTGTCAATAGATATTCAAAGTTATGCTAAAGAAGTCCTTAAAAATACTCAACTGTTAATAGATTGCTTAACTAGCTATGGAATCGATGTCATCTATAAACAGTCAAAAACTCATGTTGTTTTAATCAACTTATCAAATCTAAACTTTAATGGTAAGGAAGCAGAGGAGTTACTTTTCGAGCATAGAATATTGGTTAATCGTAATCAAATCCCGAATGATATATATGGTCCAATGACTACTTCAGGAATTAGGTTAGGAACAGTTGGTATTACAAATCTAGGATACACAGAAGCTGATATACAGAAATTAGCTGAACTAGTAGCTAATTTACTAAAATATAAACAGTTCAACTACTCTATACACTCTGAACTCATTAGCAAATACCACAAACAGATTAATATCTCCAATTAGGAGATAGACCAAGACAAAAATTATAATTTTTATATGGAATTAGTATATAGTATTTAGTTAATCCATCCTTATAATTTTCAATATATGATTGATCATAAACAGAAGGAATATCACTAATTTGTTCTAGATTATATACAACTTGAAATTTATACCAAGGATCATCTATTAGTGGAATTTCTGCCTCAAAGTATCTTAAAGAATTCTGAAAATCTATAAGAGAAATACTTTCAGACACCAATTCAACAACTAATTTATTTAGTTTAAGCATACGAACATCTAAAGTTAAAGATTTAGGACACATTTGAAGTGATTTATTGATATATTCTAGAGATTGTTGATAATCTTTCTTCATTAGAAATAAAACTGATTTATTACAATATGGTTCAAAAATTTCATTTGAATCATATTTTTTTAGTATTTTTTCTGATTTATTGAGATTTTCTAAAGCTAAATCATATTCTCTATTCCATGTATAAATGACTCCTAAATTATTATATACAGTTGCAACAGGAATATACTGCTCATTCACTTGAAAATATTCTAATGCTAATTTGAGATTTCTAGTAGCTTGTTCAATTGGAAAATAATGGGCAGAATTTCGTAAAATAATATAATAAAAATCATCTTTTTCTACTGAATTAAGATTTTCATTAAGAAGTTTTATTGCTTCTTTATCTTTACCTAGATGTCCATAAGCGTTTAATTTATAGAGTAAATTTCCTGAGTTGTTTTCTAATTTTTCTAGTAAATTTAACGCTTCATTAAATTCATATAGTTGAATTAAAAATCTAGGATAATATAAATTTATATTTTCCGAATAATACTCAATTTTAAGATTTCTAAGAATTGTTAAACCATCATTAAAATTTGAAGTCCATTGATGTGAATTCAAAATATAATGTATATATTTCTCTGGTAATAATTCTATTAAATTAAATATCTTTTTACTCAAAGATACGATATAAAAATAAGAATTTTTTCTATACTCTATTTCAAGTAATTTTTTAATGTATTCTATATTTTGTCTTAACTCTTCAAGACTACTGATATGTACTAAGCAGTGAATTAAGTAAGCTAATTCACCACCTATTCCTATGGATAAGATAGTCTGTTCTAAATGTATTTTAAGATTCTTTGTGACTAATTTAAGATCAGAATCAGTAGTTTGATTTAATATACTATTAACAATTGACTCATGTGATATTTTTATCTTATCATTTGTATCTCCATTAATGTATACAAACCCTGCATTAATAAGAGCATTTAACGAATTAGATACTTCAGTAGTGTCCTCTATAATAGATTTTATGTAGTTAAAAACTATTTCTTTACTCATACCAGCTGGAAAAATTGATGATATAATCAGAATATTTTTTTGGGTGTCTGAAAGTTTATTATAAATATCAGAAATACTAAGTAGTTCTGAATTAGGGTTGTCTGCCAGTTTATTAATAATTAATTCAATTTCTTTATAATTTCCTTTAGTTAACTGCCAAATTTGATTTAACATGGTATTATCTAGAAAATCAATCTGATTATTTATTAATAATTTACACTCTTCTTCTGTCAGATAAGATAAATTTAATACATTAGAAGTATAATTATCTAATGTATCTAATCTATCAACTAAACTGACACCTTCATCAGTTCGATGTATTATGGTTAAAGAAATTCCTTTTTGAAGTGTGTTGAAGTCATCTTCAAATTTTATTTTTATATTATCAGGTAAAAATTGATAATTATCAATAATTATGTTAACTCTGACTTTTTTTGAAATATTATAGAAGTAACGTAAATATAGATCACTTTCGAAAATTTCTTCTTTTATTTCAGAAATAACTTCCTCCCAAGGATAGTCAATAATTTTCTTATACGGAACGTTTAATGAAATTAGTGATTTGATAAGTTTAAAACTATGCTTCAATGTTAAGTTGGTTAGTTTTTGTTTTCTTAAATAATTTGAGAATGAATGTTTATGTGGTATAGATAGACAAAGATTTCTCCTGAATTGAGTGGCTATATAAGCTCCTTTTAATAAATTTTCAAAAAATTTATTACTTTCAAATCCATCATTTGCAACATCAACATATAAAATAAAAATTTCTTTATTATTTCTATATATTTGTTGGCTAACTTCTTTAACTAATTCAGTCTTGCCACTGCCACTAAAACCATTTATAATGAATAAACTATTTTTATCATTGCTAGAATACTTAAAATGGTGTTTTAGCTGTTCTATTTCATTGTTGCGTCCATAGTACATAAATATTCTCCTACCGATAACTATTTATTATCATTAGTATACCATAAATTCATCTTTAGTAGATTGATTTGTATAATGATTTTTTTAGTTAAAATTAAATAGCAAACTATGATATTGATCAACGAGAGCTTAAAACACGATTTTTAAATCATATCTAATACTTTTGATTTAATTACAAACTTGAAACAATGGGGTATTTGTATAGGTTGAAGGAAATAAGTACAAATTTATTAGAAAATCAAGATTTCATAGAATTAGAACGAAAAATTTCAATTTTAGAATTGTATTCTCTAATGACTTTGAATCGGGCTTTTTTATTATATGACTCTTAGTTCGTCTCTCTCCGCTAGTGCGAGACGAAAAAAACACCCACTATGTGGGTGCGTATCGATGGTTATACCCAAAAACTCCAAACGAGATAAAATAAGGATGTTCAAGCCTAAGTATAGACGAAAAGTCATCTATAATCAATATCGAAGTAGTTTATGAGAGATATTAGTTATAGAGGAGTTGAAATTATCGATGGTCACTTAATGCTAGACTATGTACTTGTGTTAGTAAGTATTTCTAGTTTCATCGGTTATTTAAAAGGTAGAATAGCACTCATGATGTTTGATAAACACGCCAATCTCAAGTACAAGTTTGGGAATCGGTACTTTTGGGCAGAAGGTTATTTCTTAGGCACAAGTAGGGCTTAATGAAGCCACAATTAAGAAATGTATTCAAGGTGAGAGAAATTATCCAGTGGATGATTTCTTCACAAGTAAGAAAATTTGGGAACGAGTAAAGCATGATATAGTACTAGATAAATGAATATGAGGATCCCTTTAGGGATAGTGATAAGTAATACTAAAGCCTCTTTAAGAGGCAAGTAACGAGTCAAGAGCAATGAGCTTTGAACAAAGTGAAAGGCAGCGTTTTTAGGCGCTAGCTGGTGATTTAGCTTATAGTCCTAATACCAACCACCCGTTTGACGGTGATCATGATTTTTATAAGTTTGCTTGGTGGAGAGTAGTTTGTAAATAATTCTAAGAATCTTATGAGCACATGTAATAAACGTCTTCATCTTGTTTTTATTTGGGAAATTCGATTGTAAAAAGAAGAAAAAGCTGGATCCTTAGAATGTGCTGCAATCAATCTTGACATGGCAAAGCCTGTTTGATATATCGATTTCCTTGCGTGATGTGTGAGGATTTCTTTATGCCAGTACTTTCATAAGCTCCTGAGCAGAGTCCAGTTCATGATGCTAAGTGTGCATCGGATGGAAAGGCTGCAACAGTTGATATGCTTGGTCTATCATAAATGAAGCGGAGATGAATACATGATTGATAAAACCCTGTGGGTCATTCTTCTTACAGTTGGTAGAATTTAAGTAGTTATATTTCTCTTGAGAATATGGTTTAACCTTTTGGGATAGAGTAGTACTAAATTTACGAAGAGAAATATTACTCATAAGGCTGAATAGTTGGTTAAGGAAGATCTTTTCAGTCTTATGAGTTACAGCGACAAAAAGACGTCTTGGTATTAATAGAAAATTGTAACCTGGATATTCACGATAATGAGCAGAGCAATTCCTACAGTGGCTTTACACAAGAGACTACTATAATAAAGAAATTTCAGAATTAAATCGTCACATTTGAGGGAGTTTGAACTAATCCGTTAGCTCTCTTAGGATAGTAAACACACTCCTAAACGTAGACGAACAACCTTTGAAACTAATCGCAGAACTTAACATTTTGATTGAACTGGATACTGATAATAAATCTTACCAGGAGATTAAGGATGAGATGATTCAAGATATTGCTCAATTGGAGTTGATGATTATAGATTATCAAGATGGGCTTGTCCAACTTAATAGAGGGGGCGGAGATTTTATTCAATCTTAATAATGCAGAGTTATAAAATCGCAGGCTGGCCCGATAAGAATATGCTAAGATGAATCTGACAGTAGCTATAATACTTGGACAGGTGGAGCTAGAAGTAAAAATGTTTCAAAGAATATTGGAGAAGTCATTGATCTTTACGAATAAAGTTAGAAGATTAGAGAAATGTGCCAACATACTTGATAAAACAAAGCCACAAAATACCACGAATTTAGGATGTGAAACTAAATCAAACTAGTTATTAGCTTTAGAGGTTATTTCAAGTTTAAGAAGAATTCTAATGATAGGATAAATTAATCAGTCTCTAATTCCTTCAAATAGTTTTCTATCTTCATCAACATTAAAGGATTGTTATAAATCTTACATAACTCTCTTGCTTCTATATAATAATTTTTGACTTGTTCTTTGTCTAGAAATTTGGCTCCAGCATTTCCTACAAGAATAAGTAGGGGAGCCAGTTGGTAGCTTGTCTGTCTTTGTTTACAGAGTTCAATCGTCTCAAGAGCTTCTTGGATGGCTTCATTATATTTTTCTTTTGATACTAAATAGTGAGCGTAGTTGTGACGGACTCTGATGTAACCAAATAGAAACTCTTGATAATCCAGATTTTTTGTCTGATATAACTCCATTAGATGAGCGTAGTTTTTTTCATAATCTTCTTCACGGCCAACTAAGGAATAAAAATTAGATAGAGTGTTCAATACCTTTAAGTAAATTAAAGTAGTTGAGGATACTTTTGATAATATATTTTCCAGGTAGGAGATGGCCTCAAACTGAAGATTATATAGATAGAAGTCAATTATAGATTTAATCCATTCAAGGTAAGTTCGGTCTTCTAATGTTAGAAAAGTGCTTCGTTCTACCTCTATTTTATAAAGATATTCTAAATCGTCATAATTTCTATCATCTAATAGGCGAGCAGATAGATGTTTGAAATTAGAGAGGTTAGACTTAACTTCGATTTGTTCATTGAAAAAGTAATCCAAAGGGACTTCAAGTCGTTGAGAGAGTTTGAATAACAAGTCTGCGGAGGGAATAAAATGACCTCTTTCAATTTTACTAATCTGGCTTTGTTCACAAATTCCTTCTGCAAGAGTTTGTTGGGAGAGTCTCAACTCTTTTCTTTTCAATCTGAATTTCTCTGCAAGTGTATTCATTAAAAATAATAAACCTTCCTATTTGCTTAATTTCATTATAAAATTTTTAGTTCAAAATAGCAAGTTAAAGAAATAAATAATTCTTTATGGTAATAAAAAAAAAAAAAGTCAAAATAAACATAAAAAACTTGACTAGTTTTCATATACGTGTTAGAATTGAGTGGAAAGAAAGGAGGTTCACAATATAAGATGAGGAAAAATCGTGGAATAAAAAAAATAGTTGTATTTGTATTACTAAGTGTTCTTGCATTTGGTAATACAATTCCCTATCAACAGTTTGTTCAGAAGAATAGACAATTGGAAGTTCGAGTACAATCACAAAAAAAATCGAATGGACTTGATGTTGGAAAGGCAGATTAAAGAATAATGGAATAGAATTAGTCTCTAGTATATTCGCTTTTATTATTCAAAAAAAATTGTAGGGGCAAGTTTAAAAAAAATAAAAATTAGTTGATTGCTTATTTCTCCAAATTTTGGGTATACTAAAAAGCGGTCTTGACACCTAAATTTTAAAATTAAAGCACGTTAAATCCATGTTTCTGTGCGAAGCGAATAGCGTCTTGAAGAGACATTGTCTTATCTGGATTTCTTATTTCTGTAAGACCTTGTAATAAGACCTTGTAATCTTGGATTATAACTCTCCTGTTTTAAAAGTACGTGGTAGATGGCAACCAATAATCTGCGACAAATAGCGATGATAGCTTTTTGATGCCCGCGTCCTTTCTTGAGTTTGAGATATTTATTTCGTAATTCAGGGTGCTTCTCTGATTTAACCACGGCGTTAGCTATTTGAACAAGAAAAGGTTTTAGATAGTGACCGCCTTTCGAAATACGAGTAGAATATTTCTTTCCTGCACTTTCATTGTTGGTAGGAACTAATCAAGACCAAGAACAGAGTTTATCCGCAGTATTAAAAACAGTCATATCAGCTCCGATTTCAGAGAGTATTCTGAGGGCAGATAGTTCCTCTCTGAAACCAGACACGGTTTGGATTAGCTTGACCTGTTCTTGGTGTTCTTGTCCGAGTTTCCGAATCATGGTTTCTAAATCTTCTTTACAGATGGCAAGTGCATCATAGTGTTGCTTGATGATTCTGATTTTCTCAGCTTGTTCAGGTGTCACATCACCTTCAATAGCGATTTTCAAGTCTTGCACCTTATCCTCATTCGTTTGTGAACCAACTGTTCAATGTCTGGTTTCTCCTCTTGATTGTCAAGGATGCTCTGAATAATAGCCTGAGCACTTTTTCCGAACACATCAGAAACTATACTTGCAATCTGAAGATTAGAGCAAGTCAGACAGTTCTGGTAACGATTCTTCTCGCTAACTTGAAGTTGTGTTAATTTCATGAGATAGCGAAACAGATCTCGGAGTTGTCTGATTTTAAGAGGTAGGATAAAGCTAGAAGCAACCAAGTCATGCTTTAAGAGATCGGCTATCCACTGTGCATCTTTCTTATCGGTCTTCTTTACTCTGATAGCCTTGACATACTTGGGGTGAGCCAAGCAAATGTTGCAGGATTTTTCAAGGATATTGAAGACAGGCATCCAATATTTACCTGTGGATTCCATACAGACATCAAAGTAAGAATAGTATTCTAGCCAATCTCGTAGCTGTACTAAACCATTTGTAAAAGTTGAGAAACATTTACGATGGTAGGTTGTGATTCCTTGCTTGTCGGTGATGGTAATAACCTATATAACAAAGGTTTTATGCACATCAATACCACAACAATTAGGATAAATAATTTTTAACACGAGAGTCTCCCTTCACCAAATTTGAGTCTGTCTATCCCTTGACTATCCTTTCCTTTCACAAACGAGTCGCTTATTCAATTATAAGTTTACGTGCTCCTAGTCACAGTTAGTTGTGCTTGATGGAAAGAATAACACCTATAAAAATGCGAGGTAGTGGCTATACCACTCACTTATTCCCCTCCCCGTGATTTGTAGTAGTGATAGGCTTTCTCACTATTATTATAAAACAAAATAAAGAGCACAACACTTTTTTATTCTGTGTTGTGCCTTGAGTGAAACGAAAGGAATGAATTATAAAAATGAAGAAAACATTTTATCGCAAATTCGGTATTTCAATTATTGCTAGTATTTTATTGGCTAGTCAGTTATCTACAGTATCTGCTTTGACTGTTATTTCTAATACAGGTGAAGAATATGAGGTAAGTGAAACTTTACAAGAGAGTCCAGGAACTAATAATTTTTCCCTTCCAGATATTTCACCGACTTATGGTAAATATTATACAGAACAGTCAGAAGTCATTATTGGTAAAAATGATTTAGTTAAAATTGAGAATACTTTACAGTATCCGTATTCTACGTCAGCTTACGTAGAAGCAGAATTTAATGGTATAAATTCTGTTTTTAGAGGAAGTGCTAATTTTGTAAAAGATAATATTTTGATTACAGCGGCTCATGTTGTTTACGATCGTGATTCTAACACAGAGGCAGATTCTGTATATGTTATGCCTGCTGCTACTCCAAACAAAAATCCAGTAGGAAAAATAAAGGTAAAAGAAGTTCGTTATCTAAAAGAATTTCAAAATACTGCTTCAAATGAACTTACTACATATGACTTAGCAGTTTTAATTTTGGAAGAACCAATTGGTTCTCAATTAGGTACACTGGGGCTTCCGAATAACCTAGGAAATCTTGAAGGTATAGGGGCAACTATTACTGGATATCCAGCTATGAGTACTGCTAAGCAAATGTATACCGATTCTAAGGATGTTGTAAAAGATACGGGAGATTTTCTAATGTATCAAATAGATACTTTAGGAGGTGCTAGTGGAGCTGCCGTATATGATAGCAGTTATAGAATGATTGGTGTTCATGTATCTGGTAGTTCTGCTGGACAAATGAATTATGCTGTTAAGTTAAATGAGAAAGCTCTATCTTTCATCTACTCTGTTATTCAAGGGCATTCAATTGATGGATGGAAGTTGATTAGTGATACTTGGTATTATTATAAGAATAGTAATAAACAAACAGGTTGGCAAAGTATAAATGGCAAATGGTATTATCTTGAAACCTCTGGTTCAATGTCCACAGGTTGGAAATATGTACGAGGAAGATGGTATTATTTAGATAAAACCAATGGTGACATGAAGACTGGTTGGTATAAAGATGGCTCAACATGGTACTATTTAGATCCTACTAATGGAGATATGAAAACAGGTTGGATAAAAGTAGGAGAAAATTGGTATTATCTCAACTCCTCTGGAGCAATGGTTACAGGTAGCCAAACTATCGATGGTAAAGTTTATAATTTCGCTTCATCTGGTGAGTGGATCTAATATTGGAGGAATATATAAATGAAACTTTTGAAAAAAACTATGCAAGTTGGACTAACAGCACTTTTCTTTGGTTTGCTAACTACAAATACTGTATTTGCGGATACCACAGGTGGTCAATTTGTTGATAAGGATAATAGAAAATATTATGTAAAAGATGATCATAAAGCAATCTATTGGCATAAAATAGATGGTAAAACTTACTATTTTGGTGATAAAGGAGAAATGGTAGTTGGATGGCAATACTTAGAAATTCCTGGAACAGGTTATCGTGATGATTTATTAGATAACCAACCAATTAATGAAATCGGTCTTCAACACAAGTGGTACTTTTTTGAACAAGATGGTACTCTTCAAGAGTATGTTGGTTGGAAGGAATTAGATGCTAAGGATTCATTAAATGTTGGTAAAAAATATGGTGAACTATTTGAAGGACCAGAAGTTCTTAAATACGCAAACTATTACTTTGACCAAGATCATTCTTTAAAGACAGGTTGGCTTTATGATCAATCCAACTGGTATTATCTAGTAAAAACAGGTTACTTAGGGAAAGACTACTTTGGTGGTGAAAGACGTACAGGATGGATAAACGATAGTTCAAGTTGGTATTATCTCGATACAACAACTGGTAAAATGCAAACAGGTTGGCAATATCTTGGTAACAAGTGGTACTATCTCCGTTCATCAGGAGTGATGGCGACTAGCTGGTATCAAGATGGTTCAACGTGGTATTATCTAGATGCTCAAAATGGTGATATGAAGACAGGTTGGGCTAATGTTGGTAATAAATGGTACTATCTTCGTTCATCAGGTGCAATGTCCACAGGTTGGGTGAAAGATGGTTCAATATGGTACTATCTAAATTCAAGTAATGGAGATATGAAAACAGGCTGGTTCCAAGTCAATGGTAAATGGTACTATGCCTATGGTTCAGGTGCTCTAGCTGTTAATACCACAGTAGATGGTTACTACGTAAACTATAATGGTGAGTGGGTTAAGTAACGAATGCTAATCGTAACTGTAGTTGATACTTAACTTAGTAAAAAGAGCTTTTTTCTACCATTTGTCAACTCTATCAAGGCTTTAAGAATTAAATGAGACAAGATAGTAGCTATTCAGTATGTTTGTCTACTGTAGTGGGTTGAAGAAAAGCTAAGCTCGAGAAAGGACAAAATTTGTCCTTTCTTTTTTGATGTTAAGAGCAATGTGAAGTTCTAGTTTTAAATTTTTTTATATTACTAGAATGAGCTTTAAAATATTAAAATTTTTTTAAAGTATTGATTTAATAATATTATTTACGATCTCTAGAAATATATAACTAAAACTAATAGTTAATTAAACAAGTTATAAACAATTGATACAATTGAATTAGAAGTGTAAAGTAGATTTTATTAAAGATCTAGTTTGTTCTTACTTTATAGGTCATTTTAGCAATGAATAAAATAAGTAGCAAATAGGAATTATCAATAATTTATTACGATTAAATATTTTTAATTGCAATAAAACCAATGATGCAGATTAATGTACATTTTGTCGAGTATAGTTAAAAAAACTACATTTAAAGATATTATCTAATAATCAAGGTGAATGTTTATCATTTATATTTTGATTGTAAAAAATTACCTATTGAACTATCATAAAAAATTGAAATAACAACTAATATTTGATAAAATTAAATAGTGTAATTTATAGATTTACCTATACATGACTATTTTTTAAGAGATTACTTTTCAAAAAATAAGACATAAGACCATTTTTAATCACAGCATAGTATTTCAATCAATGTAGAGTATAAAAAAATGCAAAAATTTTATGATAATTATTGTAAAAAAAGAGAGAACGAAGATGATTTATATTTCTTTGACGGATTTCAAGGTGAAATTGAATTAAAAAGATGTAACATAGAACTGCAGAAGGAATCTGAACTTCTTCTTGTTAGATACGCAAATCCAAAATCAAGTTTTGACAGATTACGTTTTGAAAACTTTAAATTCGATGAAGAAACACAAACTGATGAAACATTTTCTTTTGATTCAGCACTTTCAGAGTTAGAAGAAAATTCAGAACGATTTACTCCGGATTTTAACCAGAATAAGGAAGTGTACTTCCTTCCGACAAATCTGGAAAAGATAGTAAAAGATATAATTCTTAACAATCGGAGAAACAAAATACCTGAAATTCTAATTCCTTTTATTCCAACGGATATTCAAACCAGAAGAGATTTAAAGTTTACTTCAACACCTCAATTAATTATTACTCCTGACAGAATAGGTAGTTTTGCTACTTCATTTTTTAAGTTAGAAGAAGCTTCGGATGTTTGCGAAGTAAAAGAACAAATGGATTTTATAAAACATAATATAAACGAGAGTTTTATCGATGGAATCAATGATTATTTTATCGGAGATATAAATCAAGGTTTTGGAATGATGGAGCGAGATTTTGAAAAAAAATATGAGACACCGAGTACACTTCATTATAATTTTGTATTGAGAAATAATAACGAGAATAGTATGATAGATTTACTGAAATTATTAAGTGAAAAATTTAAACAATTTCCGTTTGAATAATTAAAAAACAAGTGGAGGAAAAATGACATGATAAATCAAGATATAAAAAATTTTGATAGAATTATGAATATTGTAGAGCAAAATGATATAAAAATGCCTTTGCTAGCAATAAATGAACCAATCTTTGGTGTTGTCTCATATTTAGACAAAATTTATACGATTTATGTCATGCAAGATAGGACTTTGTTGAAGGATAATCATTTGGTAGATATAAAAGAAATTTTAATTACTGAACCCAACCTTAGTAATCTATACAAAGTAATAGATGGTGAAATTTCAATTTATAATTTCTTTTTGGAATCTAATAATTATAGCATTGGAAAAATTGCTAATAAAATTTTTCCAAAAGTGGAAATTAAAGATTTTTCGAAAATTTTAAATAAAATTCCTTCACAGGATTTACATTTAAATTTGAATGATTATTGTACGCAATATTATAAAAATAACATTAAAAGTCGTTATAAGCGTTTAAAAGAATACAATAACTTTAATAATAGTCTTACTTTTACAAATAATAAAAATGTGGAAGTGAAGAAACAGATTGAAGCTTTGAATATACATTGGGAACTTAAAGATGAAATATATAGTAATAGATAACGGTTGTAAAATTAATACCTTAGAATATAATACATTTGAGATAAGTGAGTATAAATCTGGTGAGACAATTTCAGAGAGACAAGAAGTAAATCTTTCTATAAAAATAGGTTTTAATAAGGAGAATAAATTAAAAAGAGTTCTATTATTAGATGTTTTAGTAGAAGGTAAACACGAAGCTATCTTATTGCGTAATTTTCATTTGGATTTATTTTATGAATTTGAGTATAAAGAAGAATATAATGAATCTGTTTTGGATAGTTTAGATATGTATATGACAAAACATTTTTTAATAGAAACTGATAAAATTGTTGAGAATATAACTTCATTAGATCAATTAACACCTTTTTCTTTAAAAGATGCAATAAAAGATATTACAGAGAAAGTGCCAGCGAATCTTTCTGTAACGGTGGAATAAGTTGGCCATTATAAATAATTTTTAAGTCTAACATATTATTTTAAAGATAGCTTAGAGTCAAAACCACTTTATAAAGTATAATAAAAAGTTCTTTAATAAAATGAGCTCTTTGTAAGCTATAGTGGATTGATGAAAAGTTATAAAAAGAGAGGATCAAATCGGTCCAATATAATTAAGCCAGAAATTCAAATACGATTCTGTATTTGGGTTTCTTTTTTTATGGGCTAAACTGATAGTTAAGGAGGTGCTTTCCATGATATAGTCATTTAGTTTTAAAAAAGCGCTCCAAGCATTCAAAAAAATTTGGAACTTCCCTTAATAAATCCGTATTATTGAAAAGTAAGAGGATGATGTTCAATTAGCTTTAATCACCACAAAATCTGAACTGTTCAATATAGCATCCTTATCTAAAATAAAGGACTATATGCTATTAATCTCGACTAGACACGAGCGAATACTAGAGAACTTCATGACCTAATAGTGAACAGTCTCGTTGATAATACACGGCAGTTGGAAGAACTAGCTATTTTTGAAAGAATTCAAATTTATCAACGAGATAGAAGTTGTGTATATGATTCAGGAGAAAATACAACTTCAGCAGCAACCGTTCTTCATGACTTACTATTTGGAGAATGGAATCAAGCGGAGAAAGAGGTGCTTAAATCTGGAGAAGAAAGATTTAACTAATCGAAATGGTTGTTAGATCACGAATTTTATAATATAGTCTGTAGGACCATCATTAAAAAATAACGATTCTATTTTTATTTTCTCTATTTGCTTGGTCTTCATCTTTTTTAAAAGTTATATTCTTTCTTCAGTGATGATTTCTTAACAATATAAGTACGAATTCAGCATAGTTTATGATTAATTTAAATCTAGATTCTTATTAAACTCTTGATTTTTTCTATCAGCTATGGTACTCCTTTGTTAGTTAATAAACTTACAAAGGAGAAAAGATGTTTTCACCTACTAAATTAAAAGAAAGAAGAGAGAGTCAGGGATTATCACAATCTCAACTTGCATCTAGTTTGGGAATTAGTCGAGCCTCATACTTTAATTGGGAATCAGGTAAAACAAAACCGAATCAAAATAATCTAACCAAATTGAGTCAGATTTTAACTGTCGACCCTCGCTATTTTGAATCAGAGTATGAAATAGTTGAAACTTATCTAAAGCTAACTGAAAAGAATCAAAAAGCGACACTTCATTATGCTACAGAACTGTTGAACAAACAGAATGCGAAGGTTGTAGACATTCCTGAGCGTTTTGCTTATAAGGTCTACGAAAAATTATCAGCTGGTACAGGAACAGCTTACTTTGATGATGGTAATTACGATACAGTTTACTTCAATCATCAATTTGATTATGACTTTGCATCATGGGTGTTTGGAAATTCAATGGAACCGACATATGAAAATGGTTCTGTAGCCCTTATTAAGCAAACAGGATTTGATTATGACGGAGCTATTTATGCGATAGATTGGGATGGTCAAACTTATATAAAGAAAGTGTATCGTGAAGAAAATGGGCTTCGTTTAGTTTCACTCAATCGGAACTATTCAGATAAGTTTGCGCCTTATGATGAGAATCCTCGCATTATAGGGAAAATCGTTGGGAACTTTATCCCTTTAGAGGACTAAATATGAGTTGGTTTGATTATAGTCTCGAACCTAAAAGTGACATTGCCTTTATTGATATGAAATCTTTTTATGCAAGTGTAGAATGTGTAGATAGAGGATTACACCCACTTAAGACTTCGCTTTGTGTTATGAGTCGTGCAGATAATTCTGCTGGTTTAATTCTTGCTTCCTCTCCTATGTTTAAAAAGGTCTTTGGAAAGTCGAACGTTGGACGTTCCTATGATTTACCATTTGATGTAAAGACTCGAAAATTCTCTTATTATAATGCTAAGAAGCAAGGTTTACCGACAACGATAGACTATGTCCGCTATATAGAGGAATGGGCAAAATCAACCGTGATTGTTCCTCCGAGAATGGATACTTACATTGCTGTTAACATGGAGATTCAAAAAATCTTTCAAGATTTTGCAGCACCAGATGATATTTATCCCTACTCAATTGATGAAGGATTTATTGATTTAACAAGTTCATTAAATTATTTTGTACCAGATAAAAGTATTAGTAGGAAAGATAAATTAGATATTATTTCTGCTACTATTCAAAAAAAGATTTGGAGAAAAACTGGAATCTATTCAACTGTAGGTATGTCTAATGCCAATCCCTTATTAGCTAAGTTGGCACTTGATAATGAAGCTAAAAAGACTCCGACAATGAGAGCCAATTGGTCCTATGAGGATGTCGAAAAGAAAGTATGGACTATTCCTAAAATGACAGATTTCTGGGGAATTGGAAATCGCATGGAGAAGAGATTACATAATTTAGGTATCTTTTCGATTAAAGAATTGGCTCAGGCTAATCCTGACTTGATTAAAAAAGAGCTTGGTATCATGGGTCTAGAGTTATGGTTCCATGCCAATGGGATTGATGAAAGTAATGTTCATAAACCTTATAAGCCAAAGTCAAAAGGGATAGGGAACTCTCAAGTTTTACCTAGAGATTATATTAAACAAAGAGATATTGAGATCATACTTCGTGAGATGGCAGAACAAGTTGCAGTTAGATTGAGAAGAGCTGCTAAAAAAGCAACAGTAGTTTCTATACATCTAGGCTACTCTAAAGTGGAACAAAAGCGTTCTATCAATACTCAAATGAAAATTGAACCAACCAATCAAACAGCACTACTGACAAACTACGTTTTAAAGTTATTTCACACTAAATATACTTCAGGAGCTATCAGGAATGTTGCGGTTAACTATTCTGGTTTAGTAGATGAATCCTTTGGGTTGATTTCATTATTTGATGATATTGAGAAAATAGAAAAAGAAGAAAGGCTCCAGTCCGCAATCGATGTTATTCGAACAGAATTTGGTTTTACTTCACTATTGAAAGGAAATGCTCTGGACAGGCTTCTAGAACAATTGCAAGAAGTAAACTTATTGGTGGTCATTCAGCTGGAGGATTAGATGGATTAAAATGATGAATCGTTCTTATTTACCTTTTTTGTCTGCAAGAGAGTATCAAGATCGTGGGATGGCTAAGTGGATGGGTTTCTTTTTATCAGAGCATTCAAGTTCTCTTTGGGAAGAAAAAAATAAAGAAGATATCTCCATTTCCCTATCATTGGAAGAGAAGGTTCTACTTGTTCGTCAGCTTTATACGAATGTATTCCCTGCAACGTTTGTTTGTAAGCTCTCAAATAGAAGAAAAGTAGTATCGGGTATTGTTAAAGAGATTGGAAAAGAGTCTATATCTATTAAATCAGACACTGCTTTTCTACGATTAAGATGGGAAGATATACTTGATATCCAGATAGAAGGAGAGAGTTTAGATGAATCGGAAAGAATTATATGACGATAAATTGCAGCTGGATTATTTTTCTGAATCTTATTTACAGTTTGAGTCAGATTTTTACAAGTATTCAGCTTTAGATATACCATTAACATTTATCACTGATGATATTTTACGCACAATGGCTATGTCTCAAAAACATTATTTTAAACTTAATAAAAGTAAATCTTTAGACGGTCGTGACCATTACTTTGTTTTTTCTATCAAGATGAACAAAGACAGTAGTGGTATTAGACAGTATGAATATCAGAGACATTGTTTTAATTTGTAAGAGTCCGACAGGGCTCTTTTTTCTGTGATAATTTTATCAAAAAGTATTTGTTATACTTTTTTTAATTTAGATTTATCTTGGGGGTTTGGGGGCGAAGTCACCAAGTTATCTTATCGTTGGCTGTCAAAACTAGAAGGTTTTGATAGGCTGCGATATGATTTTTGGGATATTGTGGACACAATATCTGAGCTCGCAAAGCCTTACAAGACGATAGATTTTGTTTTTATAAGTTTCCCGTGGCTGACACGGGGTCGGGAATTATCCGACAATAGATAAAAGTGAGGAAGTAGTATGTCAGAACAATACAGAGATATTCGCAAAGAGATTAATTTGACCGCAAATGAATTAGAAATGATTGACATAATGATGAAAAATAAAGGATTTGAACACTTTTCTTCATTTGCCAGAAACAAGTTACTGGAGAACGAGTTAGAAATGACTGCTGAAAAGTGGTTCACCTTCTGGCAATCTCAAAAGCTGGAACAAATCAGTCGTGATGTTTATGAGATTTTAATCTTATCAAGGGCAGAACATCAAGTCACCCAAGAACATGTATCCATTCTCTTAACCTGTGTGCAGGAATTGATTCAAGAAATAGGGAACTCAATTCCTCTTAGTCAAGACTTCCGTAAAAAATACATGAGGTAGGCACATGGAAAATCGTTACCGAACCAATCTAAAGAAAGTTTTCCTTTCTGATAGCGAATTGAGTCAGTTGAAACATTGTATCGACCAAAGCGGTTGTCAATCTTTTTCAGAGTATGCTCGACGAACCCTACTTGACCCTGGTATGAATTTCATCACCATTGATACAACTGCTTATCAAGATTTGGTGTTTGAGTTGAAGAGGATTGGCAACAATATTAACCAGATTGCCCGAAGTGTCAATCAATCTCAGTTGATTTCAAGTGAAGAATTGCAAGACTTGAAAAAGGGAATCGATGACTTGATAAGTGAGGTAGAGAAAGAGTTTAGTGTTCAAGCAAAAAAGTTGAGGGAGTTTTATGGTCATCACTAAGCATTTTGCCATTCACGGAAAGAGTTATCGCAGAAAAATTATCAAGTATATTCTTAATCCTGATAAGACCAAGAATCTTGCATTGGTATCGGACTATGGCATGAGAAATTTTCTGGATTTTCCTAGCTATGATGAGATGGTGCAGATGTATCATGAAATTTTTATCAGAAATGATACGCTTTATAATTTTCGGCATGCTAGGTTAGAGGAAAAGCAACGAAAAATTCATGCCCATCATATCATTCAGTCTTTTTCTCCAGAGGATCATCTCACTCCTGAACAAATCAATCAGATCGGCTATGAGACAATGAAAGAGTTAACCGGTGGCAAATTTCGTTTTATCGTTGCGACTCACGTTGATAAAAATCACCTCCATAATCATATCATTGTTAATTCGATTGATAACAATTCGGACAAAAAACTAAACTGGAATTATAAAGTCGAACGAAATCTTCGCATGATTTCAGATAGATTTTCTAAAATTGTAGGTGCAAAAATTATCGATAATCGCTATTCTTACCAACAGTATAAAGTTTATCGTAAGACAAATCACAAGTATGAACTTAAGCAACGACTCTATTTTTTGATGGAAAATTCTACCGATTTTGAGGATTTCAAAAATAACGCTCCATTACTACATGTGAAGATGGATTTCAGTCACAAGCATGCCACCTTTTTTATGACGGACTCAACTATGAGACAAGTGGTGCGTGGTAATAAACTCAATCGCAAGCAAGCTTACACAGAAGAATTTTTCAAGAATTACTTTGCCAAAAGGAAAATGGAAGAGCTTATGGAATTTCTTTTACCTAAGGTTGATAACTTAGAAAATCTGGTAAAAAAAGCAAAACTATTTGGATTAAATGTCAATCCTAAGCAAAAGCATGTTTATTTCCAATTTGCAGGAATAGAAGTGAAAGAGACAGAACTAGACAAGAAAAACTTATATGATGTAGAGTTTTTCAAAGATTATTTTGAGAAGAGAAAAGATTTGAAAGCTCCAGAAGTTCAGGATTTAGTTCAAGTTTATCAAGAAGAGAGATTCTCCAAAGAAAAAGAACTCCCAAACGAGGAGAAGTTTTGGGAGTCCTATCAAGAGTTCAGGAGAAATAGAGATACTGTTCATGAATTTGAGGTAGATTGAGGTTGTAGAACTGTTGGAGAAGAAATGATAAAGCCCACCGTTTCAGGCTTTACAAAAGGCTTGATATTCAGCCTTTTTTGATTTTCTGATATCACCAAGATGGTCGATGGAAGTAGGAGTTCAGTAATTGATACAATAATCTACAATGAAATGCTTTATAACCTAGTATTTTTATATTGAAAGATTTGACATGCTTGATTGTACACATCAAATAGTGGGAAGTATTCAATCGATTTATAAAGTTGAATCAAAATTCTAAAAAACACTTGCAATCTGACGAGTTTGTGATATAATATTGACTATAAGGTTATCGAGAAGATAACCAAGTCAAAAAAGGAGAATAATGATATGCCAGCAATTTCGTTGACCCCAGAACAGTTAAAGTCTGAAGCACAAACTTATACAAATGCTTCTGAACAATTGAAAGATGCTATTAACAAAGTTTCAGGCGCAAATGGTCGTCTTCAAGGACAATGGCAAGGTGCGGCTTTCCAATCTTACTTGGAACAATTCCAACAATTATCAGTAAACGTAACTCAAATGGAACAACTTCTTGAAAGTATCCATGCACAATTGAATCAATATGCAGATACTGTTGCTGAGCGTGACCGTCAGGATGCAACTTCATTTGGCTTGAATTAATCATCGGTGAATGGCGCTTCTAAAGGGGCGTCATTTTTTGCTAGTTATAAGTGGAAAAGGGAATAATGAATAGTCCTCATAAAGAAAAACGATACTTAAAAATTTTAACTGCAGTAGCATGCGTATCCTTGCTATCAGGTTCTCTTGTTTATTTCGCATTAAAGGATCAGAGCCTTCACTATTCAAGTGAGAACAAGCAAACTGCTAAGGTTCAATATGCGCTTGTGAATGAAGATAAAGGTGCAAGGTTTGAAAATACTGATTATAATTTAGGTTCGGATTTTGTCACTTTAATTAATCAGGATACAGAGAATAACTGGGAGACAACCAATCGTAGCGTGGCTGAAGCAGGATTGAAGTCTGGTCAGTTTGATGCAGTTATTACTCTTCCGTCAGACTTTTCTGAGAAATTGTTGAGCTTAGAGAGTGTTTCTCCAGAAAAAGCCACTGTTTCTTACCAGATTCGCGAAGGGCAAAACGAACATGCTAATCAGGCTGTCCACAGTCAAGTTAATACAGTCTTACAAGGATTTAATCAACGGGTGCTTCGGATGTATTTTTCGAGCATCATTCGGAATCTTTCAGATGCACAGACGAATGTGAATCAGATGGCAACTACAGAGTTGTCTCAAAATACGTTCATCATTTCAAATATTCAAGCTCCATTTTCGACCCTACCAGATTCATTTAGAAGTACTCAATCCATTGCAAATAGTCTGAAGACGGATAATGAACTCTTTAAGACCCAACAAGAAGCTTTTGTTAAATCAGTCGCAAGTAGCATGGAATCGAACAACAACTCTTTAGGTGCTTCTTGGAAAGCCCTTGAGTCTACAACAAAATCTGTGAATAATTTTTCAAAAGAAGCTAATACTCGTCTTGAAAAGTCAACCGACCAATATAAGGTGCAATCTGAAAAAGATAAGGCTGCCTTGGAAAAACAATGGACAGATGATCAGAAGCATTATTCTGACTTATATAATGCTCTTTACACTGTCGGGAATGCTAAATTAAAAGAATTGCAGTCTTCCAATACGGTAACCGGTTCCTTTATGGCAGATTTCAAAGCTAAGGCGGGGGAGTATAAAACTGCACAAAGTAAGGTCAAGGGGAACTTAGAGGCAAAAATTACTTCTTTAGAAAAAGAAGTAGCGGATCTTAGAGCACTCAGGGAGACCATTGCAGAGACTTATTATGGCTCTAAGGATTTAAGTGATCAGACAGCTACTGATAAAGATATTCGCTCGGCTATTTTGAACTTAATGACGAAGCCGGAAAATCGAAGCAAACTCCCTAAGAAGTATATTGAGGCAATTGCTAGTCGCTTACCGATGATTTCATCTGGAGATTTGAGTGCTCTCATTGCTAAATTAGAGCAAGATAAATTGATCTCATCAGATGAGGCTACAACTTATCGTAATGCACTGAAAATTGTCTCTAACTACAGTAGCGAGTTGGGTGGCTCTTTAGGACAAAATACAACCTTTAAGTATCTGTCCTCAGCGGCTACTGTTACTAGTCCAGTGACCTATCCCATTCACCAAACTCTAGAATTTGACCCGTCAACTGGTAGTCAGACAGTCCAATTGAACATCGATGGTGCAAAGATGGGGAATCTTGAACTGGAAGGTGTGACGAAAGATTCAATTGAAGCTTCTATCCGTCAACAGTTAAAAGATACAGGTTATCATGTGACAGCTGCAGTATCAGGAAATACAATTCAAGTCACATTTGTCAATGAAAGAACGGCATCAACTACTCCTGTCGCCTCTTCGGACTTAGGGGGATCAAGTACTTCAAATGCGGATGCAAGTGATGCAGCAACATCTACAAATTCCACTTCTACAAGTGAAAGTGCGGCATCAACGCCAACTACTTCACCAAAAGTCAGTCAACCAAGCTATGCGACACTTCCTAAAAAGGTGAGTGTCACGATTAGTGGTCAGATAAAGTGGAATTTATCTGATGATGTGAAAAAGAATTCCTATAACCAAGTAGGTTATAGTTGGACAGATGGAAGTTCAGTTCAAGCTAGTGCTCAGTTATCTGTCTTTAATGGTAAGTATGACACTTTGGCTGAGGATTTACCTGCGATTCTGAAAAACTTCCAAAACTTAGACCTTACTGCCCAACAAATCGTTACTCTATTTGCATCACCAGGGGCAAGTTTAGATATCAATCAATTTGCAGGCACGCTATCAAGTGGTACTCTCGTACAAAAGGCTAGTCCAGATTCTGTATATAGTCTCTACAATAATCTAACTGACGACGAACAGGCTTCAAAAATATCGGATGTTTTAGTTACGAAGTATCGGCTTACAGGAGATAATTTATACAAACAGGTAGATCAGCAATTAAAGGATGTGACAGATATTCTAGGTGAAAAAGAGAATCCTAAAAAAGACACCCTTCGTCAAGTGTATCAGTCTCTCCCAGACTCAGATTTGCTTGTTAAGCAAGCTTCTGCCTTAAATACCTGGTATGGGGAGATGCAGAAGGTCTTAGATGAGGCTCATAATCAGTGGAAAGATTCTGAGAAACTTGCTTATGAATCAGTTGTCAATGATCAAAATCCACAACCAGATAAGATGGATACCTCTAAGCTGGAAGAAGAAGTGAAGTCACTTTTGTCTCAATACGATAGCTTACGAGATAGTTCTAAAAAAGCTGCACAAACTACAGCTGATGGAGCTGCTCAGGTACGAGATATCTCACCACAAATCCAACAGTTAAACGAGACAACAGAGTCGGTTCAAAAGTCTGCAGATGGTGTCCTTTCCAGTCTGAATCAGAGTGTGAAGGAAACAAGTGGTACAGTTGAGAAAAATACCTCTTATGCAGAACAGTTTGGAAAGGTGCTTGCCAATGCGAAAAGTGGAGGTGCTGATAACAAGCAAGTGTTTAATTTCTTATCCGATCCAATTACTACAAAAGTCACAGAAGGTAAGATACAGGCAGCTAGTCACATTTCCATCATCCCCTATTATATGACCTTGTTGTTATCGGTTATTTCTTTTGTGATAGCTATGACGATTGGACGCTTTGTTAAAGATAGACAGGGAAGGGAAGAAACTGATCTTTTGACAACGAAAAAGTGGGACTTGAAACTTCAAAGTTTCTTACCGACAATCATAACAGCTACTGTTGGTTCGATTTTGTTTTCAGGAGTTACAATAGGAGTAGCAACAGCAGCTAATGGATTATTGTGGTTCATTTATAGCTTTATGTTAATGGCAAGCTTGATTTTGACGCTATCTTACGGCTTGAAAAAAGCTCCGTATCCGACTTATATTGTATCGGCATCTCTCTTAGGTTTTTATCTCCTACTAACTCCTATTTTGGGAGTGGCAACTCAATCAGGAAGTTTCCTTAATTTCTTATATCGACTGTCTCCGTTACAAAATATTGAAAACGGCTTTAGTTATCTCTTGGTCGGTGGTAGCTTAAGCATTGTAACGATTCTTCTACTCTTATTATTTGTAGGAATCGGAGTTAGTCTCAATCTCTTTACAAGAAAGAAATAATCAAGGTAAGGATCCGTAAGGATCCTTTTTGTTTTCTTGTGAGATGGTGTGATTTGTAGTATAATAAAGCTATCTTTACAAAGTGGGGAAGGAGATTTATGAAGAAGGTTCAAGTCATTTTTAGTCTATTATTGTTGTGTCTTTTTCTTAACTCAGGTGATGTCCGAGCAGATGATGGAAGGCTTGAAATTAATAATCAAACCATCTATGATCGAGGGAACAGTCCTCAGACTACTAAGTCTAAGAATATTCCTGAATTATTTTTAGAAGATAGTGTAAAGAAAGAAAAACAGCTACAAAAAGCACAGCAAGAGAATGTTCATCAAGCGCAGTCCTCTCTTTTTACCGGGACTAAAGATACTAATAGTTTTCAGAGTCAGGATAAGGTGACGCGTGGCTTGTTTCAATCAGATTATAGAGCAGATGAAGCAATTTTGACTGGAGAGAGCACCTCTAACACTTCGCTACCTACTTGGCTATCTATTTTAGGATTTGGGATAGGTCTACTTGGAGTGACCTATCTAGGTGTTTGGCTAGGTAGGAAGTACTCAAAAGTGCTTCGTTTTAAGAAGGAGAGTGTGTGATGAAGACAATTACGGTTGGTATAAAATGGAGAGACCAAATATATGATTTGAAACTTCCGACACAGGTTTCATTCAAGAGAGTAAAAGAGCTGATATGTGAGTCATTTTCAATGATGAACCAAGAGCTACCAAGTCACTTTGATCTTCAAGTGACTAATAAATCAATTGTCTTTTATGATGATGACCAGATAGCGGACTTTCCTTTAGGAAACGGAGATCAATTAGAAATTGTAGGGAGAAAAAAATGAAAGTACAAGAGACAAGTATCCAATCCAAGCGGTCGAAAGAGGCTGGTGAACTAGAGATTAAGTTATCCGCTAATCAATTTCAACTGAATCGGATGAAGCAGTATCGATTCTTTTTAGAAAGCACGGCACATTTAGCTCAAGGAGCAGTGAAAGAGGAGGCAGAAGAGGTCGTCCGTCTTTCTTACCAAATTCCAGCAGGTTATCAGTCGATTCGAGAAGCTGTTGAAAATAAAGAAATCTTAGAGCGCCTTCATCTTTTTCAAAAGTTACAATTCTTAAAAGAAACTGTCGATCAGCCTATGAAACCATTTATTCACCCAGATAATCTGTTTGTGAGCGGGGAAAGTGTCCTTTTAGGACATAGAGGGATGACAGATAGTGTGGTTCCTTTTTCGCTCATGAAAGAGGACTTGTTAAAGCAATATAAGGCTTTAGCTGTGTTCATTTTACAACCTAAGCTCAACTTTGAAGAGTTAATTGATAGTCTTACGATGGTAAAAAATGCTTTTGCGGAAACTCTTTTTAAAGCGGAGACTTTTGATGAAGTGGACCATCTCATTAGTGAGCAGGCTCGTATCCAAGAAGAGAAGCGTCAAAAGGAAAAACTGTTTGTCTCGAAAAGGAACTATCAATTGTTTAAATGGGGTTCTTTAGGACTCGCAATTGTAACAGTTGCGATGGGGATTGCAACAGGTATTTATGCTTTTTATGTGGTGCCTAAGCAGGATAAAATCATTCAGGCTGAGACGAGTTACATTGCCAAGGATTATACTGCAGTGGTAGAAGGTCTTAAGTCAGAAGCTCCAAATAGTCTTCCGAAGGGAGTCCAGTATACACTTGCGGCTAGCTCGTTAGAGTTAGACAATCTTACTCAAGAACAAAAGGAAGCGGTATCTAGAAACTTGTCACAGAAATCTAGTGAGAATACTCTTTCTTATTGGGTATATATTGGCCGTGGGGAACTTGAAAAAGCACTTGATATTGCTCAAAATATTGGGGACATTCAGTATATTCTTCATGCTTATACGAAGCTCTATGATCAGGTCAATACAGACAGTACGATGAGCGGAGCGAAAAAGCGAGAACTCCTTGAAAAGTATCAAAAAGAAATTGATAAGTTACAGGAACAATTAAACGGAAGTTCAAAGGCAAATAGTACATCAAAGGAGACTAAAAATGGCAACTAAGGGCAAACAAGCGACTTGGAGTCAAAAGCTGTCAGATGAAGAGATTCTTTGGCATGTGTTTTCGTTTAAAGAATGCTTTGAGTACAAAGAGTTGACCGAAAGGACCTCCTCAATCAATATTGGAGAAAGTCATATCTCAATTACTGAAAGTGGCCTTGAAAAGGACGGAATCCCTTGGACTGGTCAGGAGGAGGAAAGTCTGGTAGCCATTCCACATGAACAGATTCAGATTCATTCCTTTACCTATCCTAAGAAGGACTTACTCTTTTCTAAGGAGAAGAAAGCAGATGTTTGCCTTGAAAGTCAAGCTCTCCTTTACCTGAAGGTTAAGGAGAATACCTATCATCTCTCTGGATCATCTAATGGAGCTAAGGTTTATCTAAATGGACAAATTCTAGAGGAAGTTGATGCCTCTATTCAGGTAGGGGATGTTTTGGTGGTGGACTGCTTTCTTTTCACATTTCGAGAACATCAGATCCATTTCCTGCCCTTGAGCAGACAGTACACTATCCAATCTGATCATTTGTTTGAAGAACCTTATCAAGCTGAGTTTCCACATGAGTTTCCTAATTATCGTAGAAGTCCACGCATTTATCTAAAAGAGCCTAAGGATAAGGTGGAAATCAATTCACCAGCGCCAGAAGAAAAACTTAGACGTGGTGAGCTATGGCGTGCGATCGTACCGCCTGTTGGAATGGTGGTGATTAGCGGAGCCTCTAGTGTCTTTATGCAGGGAAATGCCTTGCTTATGATGGGAATGGCCAGTGCCAGTCTCTTGACAGCTGGATTTTCAGTATCGAGCTATTTTACCAATAAAAAGGAAGTCAAAGAGAAGAATCAGAAAAGAAACGATGATTATCAAGAGTATCTCTTAGAGACAGGAAGCCAATTGAGTCGTCTAAAGGCGGAACAAAAGAAAGCCTTGACATATAATTTTCCATCGGTGGATGAATTAGTGGATTTAGTAGAAAGTTACAACCCACGGATTTATGAGAAGATGGTGACAAATGATGACTTTCTAAAGGTTCATTTGGGAACTGGAGCGATTGATTCTAGTTATTCCTTACGTTTTCAACCAACCAATCGCAAGGAAGACTGGAGCCGCTTTGTCGAGAAAAAACTGGTACAACCTCATATAAAATTAGAGGATGCACCTATTGTTCTCTCTCTACGTGATCAGGCTTTGGGATTAGCGGGAGTAGCTCCTGTCTTACGAGTAGCAGTTCAAACGCTGTTGTTTCAGATTGCGGCGCTCCATTCCTATCATGATGTAGAGTTTGTGACCTTGGTCTCCCAAGAGGAATACGAGAATCACTGGCGAGAATGGCGCTGGTTGCCTCATGCGCAAATGCGGAGTCTCAATTTACGGGGACTTATTCATGATGACCAGACCAGGGACATGGTCTTGACCTCTTTTTACCAGATGTTAGTCAAGCGTCGTCAGGGCGTTCGGGAACAAAAGCAGGAGCAAATCTTCTCGCCGCACTATGTCTTGACGATTTTGGATGAGTCATGGCTGTCAGGACATGGGCTCAATGAATTTCTGGCAGAGGATATGACCCAGTATGGAGTGACGGTTATCTGGGGTAAGGAAAGTCTCAATATGTTGCCTGAGACGGTGACGGCAGTGGTTGATTACCAAAATGGAGAAACAGCCAAGTTCGTCAATAATCATCATATCTATGTCAACCAGGACTTTAAGCCTAATCGTCTGCCTCAAAATGGAAAACTTGAAGAAGCGATTTACCGTTTGGCCAATCTCAATCATATCGAAGTGGAGAAAAACTCGATTCCAGATACGATTTCCTTTATGGAACTCTACGGTGTTAAGCAGGTCGAGGAATTGGATGTGGAGAAACGCTGGCGGGCGGCGGATGCATCTAAGTCTCTCGCTGTACCTCTAGGTGTTCGAGGGAAGGATGATATTGTGCTGCTCAACCTTCATGAGCGTGCCCATGGTCCACACGGACTAGTTGCAGGGACTACCGGCTCTGGTAAGTCTGAAATTGTGCAGAGCTATATTCTGTCTCTAGCTGTTAACTTTGCGCCAGAAGATGTTGGATTTCTTCCGATTGACTTCAAAGGGGGAGGAATGGCCAATCTCTTTTCTAAGCTGCCTCACTTGATGGGTGCTATTACCAACTTGGATGGAGCTGGGACGGATCGTGCGCTGAAGAGTATTCGTGCTGAACTTCAAAAGCGTCAGCGTCTCTTTGGGAAATTCGGTGTCAACCATATCAATGGCTATACCAAGCTCTATAAAAAAGGGAAGGCACTTAGCGATCCAGAGGAGAAAAAGACCTATCCGACAGAGCCTTTACCTCATCTTTTTCTGATCTCAGATGAGTTTGCGGAGTTGAAGCAAAATGAACCAGAGTTTATGGCAGAACTCGTCTCCACGGCACGTATCGGACGTTCCCTAGGGGTTCACCTGATCCTTGCGACTCAAAAGCCATCTGGAGTGGTGGATGAGCAGATCTGGTCTAATTCTCGCTTTAAGCTGGCGCTCAAGGTTGCCGATCCTTCAGACTCAAATGAGATTATCAAAACCCCAGATGCGGCTAGTATCACTCAGCCTGGTCGTGCTTATCTTCAGGTCGGAAACAATGAAATCTATGAACTCTTCCAGTCAGCGTGGAGTGGAGCGGATTACCAGCCTTATAGTGATGAAGATAATCAAGTAGATGAACGGATTTGGTTAGTGAATCAACTAGGGCAGAGCGAACTATTGATTGACGGAAATGACGGGGATTACTCGGTTGAAGAGACACAAGAGCAGGAGACAGAACTTGAAGCTGTGATTGATTATATCAATAAGGAAACGGAGCGTCTGCAAGTCATCCTCCCTGAAAAGCCATGGTTACCACCTCTTGGAGAGGAGCTAGTAGGAGAGGCGATTGACCGTCAAGCAGAGTGGACAACCCCACGTCAACTCTCCATTCCACTAGGCATGCTGGATCTACCAAGTGCTCAAAAGCAGGAGGTCTACCACTTTGATATTGAGGAGTTGGGCAATACCGTCTTATATGGGGCCCCTGGCTTTGGAAAATCAACAGCTCTTCAAACTATCCTCATGAATCTGGCTCGTAGAAATACGCCTGAGCAAGTTCAGTTTAACCTTTTTGATTTTGGGACGAATGGTCTCTTACCAATTATAGAGTTGCCACATGTGGCGGATCTGGTTCGACTAGATGAGGAAGAAAAGCTCCTCAAGTATCTGAAACGTCTGGATAGTCTTATGAAAGAGCGGAAAGCCCTCTTTACAGAGGCTGGAGTGTCTAGTCTGTTACAGTATGAGCAAAAGACAGGTCAAGCTCTCCCTGTTTTTCTCAACTTCTTTGATGGCTATGACTCAGTACGGGAAAGCCCATTAGAGGAGATCATTGAGTCAGCTGTCAACCAGCTCCTACGTGAAGGAGCTAGTCTGGGTATTTATACTCTGATAACCGTACTCAGCGCTAGTAGCTTGCGTTTACGGATGAGTTCGACGATTCCCAATGCTTTGAGCTTTTACTTAGTAGAAGAAGGAGCGCTTCGGACGGTTATGGGACGTGATGCCCTGCCTGGCCAGGAAATTGTCGGCCGTGCTCAGGTGAAACAGGAAGAAGTTCTAGAGTTACAAGTCTATCTGCCGATAGAAGGAAAAGACGATATAGACCGTCTTTCTCACTTAACAGCAGAAATCCAATCGATGAATCAGGACTGGCAAGGCTTACGTCCAGAAGCAGTACCTATGTTGCCAAGTAAGATTTCTACGAGTTTCTTTGAAGATCACGAGGAAGTTCAGGATATGTGGCAAAGAGGCGAGTTGCCAATTGGTTTTGACAAAGAAAGTACACACCCGGTTGGCTTTGTGCCAAAACGAGACGGCTACTTTGAGCTTCTCTATGATACTATGCAGCAGCTAGAATATGGCGAAGCAGCGCTTCTGACAGGCTTAGAAAAAGTGCCTAGTCACATTAAAAAGTTCTTGGTGGATCCAACAGGAAACTACCATCAGTCGGAAGGGCTGTTCGACCAAGTATTTGTGGGCGAGGAAATCCCTGGTTTCTTTATGGATATGCAGTCTGAAGTGGATGCGCGCACGCCAGCTGATTTGGATTACCCTATCTACATCTTGATTCCAGAAGCACAAGCCCTCAGCAAGCTTATGAATCTTAAGATGACAGAGGATGCCTTTAAGGCTCTCCTACACAAAGGAGGGACAGTTGGACTCCACTTCATCTTTATGGGTGAGCTTCGTCAGATCGTTAACGGCTATATGGAAGTGGATAAGATTCTGAAGGTCAATGTGCCTGCAGGCTGTATTGGTATTCGTTTCCAAGACCAGAATGTTGTATCCATTAAGAGTAGCTTCACAGAATCGGTTGTTGGAGTGGATGAG
>NZ_KV831019.1:0-1277 GCF_001836965.1 Streptococcus sp. HMSC063B03
AAGGATACTCTGACGAGGAAGAAGATCGATTTGTGGAGCTTTATCTACAGTGGTTGGAGGAAAACAAGGAGAAAGTGGTAAAAGGAAGAACGAAATAGTATCATTTTTATACTATTATTTTAACCAGAGTAGCTTCACAGAATCGGTTGTTGGAGTGGATGAGTACAACTGATTCACTAGCCGAGATGGTTATCGCATCAAACTTATCAGTGAATAAAAGCGAGTCATTTGGCTTGCTTTTATTTTTCATTCCTTATGGTAAAACATCGGAATTTTTGATATAATTCTATTAACTGTAAGATTTAGTCAAAAGAGGTATAAAGATGAGTGATTTTGAAGAAAAGCGGCTTGCTAGTAATGCTTATAATCGAGCGCAAGCGAGTCGCTATGAAAGTTTGGCGAATCAGTACCAGAAAGCATACGATAAGAAAAAAGCAGAGATTGAGAAGTTAGAATCTGCTAGAAAAGAACTCTCTAAGCAAATTCAATCCTATAGTGAGTTCCGCAATACAGTTTCTCAATACTCTACAACTATTTCTACAGATACCTTTAAAGGGACAAGACGTGATACATTTGATAAGACTTTATCGAAAATTGCGACGACGATGAATACGCATCAAAATGAGCATGAAATGAATTTGGCGAAGTTGGATGCAGAGATCGCAAAGCGAAAATTGGAGCTAGGCGATTTAGGTGGTGCTATTGGAAGTGCTTGGAATGCAGTTGAAAGCTTCTTGGCAGCTATTTTTTAGGGAGTAGGATAGATGGATAAAATAGGAATCAGTTCAGCTTCTTGGCAACGTGTTGTTACCTCAGCACGGACTAAGGTCGCATCTGTATCAGACATTCAAGTGACAAAGATTGGAAAAACTACCTTGAATCGGATGAAATCTTTTGAGACCCTTCAAGAACAAGCGAAAAAAATTCTGAGTGATTATAAGGATTTTGAAATGGAGCGTACTTCTCAAATGATTACGGTGGGTGAGAAGATTGTGGCTGATGATAAAGCCATGGCCGGTCAGTTTGATAAGAATACAGCCAATGTGAGGTTTAAGTAATGGTTCAATACGATAAGAATAAGATTTTTACAAGTATTATTACTAGCCGTACGAGAGAGACATTCGAAGTAGATGATACTTTGATTCAACTTGGTCAACAATTAGGAATGCGTCCGCAGATTCTGAAGGGACTCTATAAGGCTCTGAGAAAATTAGAAGATGTCTATGAGTATGTGCCAAGTTTTGGTGCAACTTTTACTTGTCATTTTGATTATGAGA
>NZ_KV831020.1:0-4414 GCF_001836965.1 Streptococcus sp. HMSC063B03
CCCATAAATGAAGGTAATATTCATTTCTACACTTATATACAATCCCCTGGACTTCTTTATACAATTCTTTAAACATAACGTTCCCCTTTCTAGATACAGTCTAACAAATAATGAAGCTAATCGGTGCCATTCACCTATTCTCTCCCATTTAACGCCTCAACTGCACAAAAAAGAGAGGTCTTGCCTCTCTCAGGGTTATAATTCTGCAATTTGGTTTAGGTTTACTTCTGCTATTGTGTCATTACCAAACATAGAGATAATCATCTTCACTTTATTGTTATCAATCTCTGTAATCTTACCAGTATAATCTGCAAAAGCACCATCAATGATACGTACAGTTTGACCAACTTCAACATCGATATCAAACTCTTGTACAGTTTGTCCCATAGAAACCAAGATATCACGGATTTCTTGTTCCAATAATGGAGTTGGTTTTGATCTATTTCCGTGAGATCCGACGAATCCTGTAACGTTTGGTGTATTTCGAACAACAAACCAAGCTTCATCTGTCATCACCATTTCCACAAGAACATAACCTGGAAAGCGATTTTCTTCTACTTCTTTTCTCTTTCCATTTTTTTCAACTTGCACTGTTTGTGTTGGAATTTCAACACGTAATATATTATCCAACATATTGTAGGTTTGTGCACGTTGTAATAGATTTTCTTTTACCTTATTTTCATAACCAGAATAGGTTTGTAAAACAAACCATCCTTTATCAAAACTATCCATGATACTTCCTTTCATAATAGAAGATTTTTGGCGTAAATAACTCCACAAATCTTCTAAAAAATGTTAATAAATCGAATCAAACCTGAAACAATCAACTTGTCAAAAATATAAATAATCACAACAAAGAAAGCAGTGTATTCCATGATAGAACGAAAATCTCTCCAGCTTTCCTTGCGAGTTGGCCATGTTGTGTCTTTAAGAAGTCTAAAAATATCTCCAATAAAACGCATCGCTCTCTCCTATCTCGTTTCTCTGTGTGTAGTGTACTTACCACAATGTTTACAAAATTTATTTACTTCTAGTCGTGTTGGCTTGGGGTTTCCGCTGATCTTGATTGAATAGTTTCTCGAACCACAAACCGCACAAGCTAGGCTTGCTTTTTTTAGTGCCATAACGCCTCCATCTTATCTATTATAACAAGAAAGCTAGGCTTTGACAAGCATCTTAACGAAATAGATTGACTACCGAATCCCATATCGTTTGAGCCTTTTCCTTAATTTTCGCATCCGAGATAGCACGGCTAGCCTCATCTACCAGATTTTGTGCACGACTTCTAATATCAGAAAGGCTATTATCCGCCTGATTTTCTTCATTACTCTGTATTTGATTTCTTGTATTGGCTGGTGCAATTCCATTTTGCTTATAAGCATTTTCAACTGTAAAGGTACTTCCTGGCGTATAAGGTAAAATGGTTTTTGCAATATTTCTAAAGACATGGGCTGCACCGTTTGAAGTAGATCCTGCTAGATAGTGATTTTCATCAGTGGTAGGGAAGCCAAGCCAGTGACTAATCACTACATCCGGAGTATAACCAATTACCCACTGGTCACTTGTGTATTCAGGATTGAAAACAGCTTCAGTTGTTCCAGTTTTTCCTGCCATGACATAGTCTGCAGGCGATGAACTAACACCGGTACCGTTGGTGAATGTCCCCAACATCATACTAGTCATCTTGTCAGCTACAGACTTATCAATCACCCGTTTTTGTGAATTTTTATGGCTCGCAATGACCTGACCACTAGCATTTTCAAGTCTACTAATAAAATGAGCTTCCGGCATTAAACCTTCATTTGCAAAGGCAGCATATGCTTGAGCCATTTGAAGAGGGTTGGTTTCAACACCGCTTCCCAAGGCGACGCCAAGAACACGATCGACCTTTTCCATGTTGAGTCCGAATTTTTCGCCCGCCTCAAAAGCCTTGTCAATGCCCAAATCATTAACAGTAGCAACAGCAGGTAGATTAAGCGATTCTGCCAAGGCTTGATACATAGGAACTTCTCGACTCGTTTTGATTCCTGCATAGTTATCAACCTTATAGTTGTCATACTGCATGGTATGGTTATCCAACTGCTTATTCAAGGACCAACCTGCTTCAACTGCTGGCGTATAAACAACTAAAGGCTTAATTGTAGAACCAGGGCTACGTTTTGATTGAGTTGCATAGTTGAAATTCCGGAATCCAGTTTTATCATTGCCAGCAACCTGACCGACAACTCCACGAACTCCACCTGTTTTCGGTTCGAGAGCCACACTTCCTGATTGAGCAAATGTTCCATCCTCTGCCCTCGGAAATAGAGCTGTATTTTCATAGACAACCTGCATATTTGCTTGATAGTTTTGGTCCAGCTCTGTATAAATGCGGTAGCCATTATTGACAATTTCTTCCTCTGTTAGATTATACTTGGAAACAGCTTCATTAACAACCGCATCAAAGTAAGAAGGATAGCGGTAATCTGAGATTTTTCCTTCATACTTATCGTGCAATTGCGAAGTCATATCAACTTCTGCAGCTTCGGTTTCTTGGTTTTTATCAATGTAACCCGCCGCAACCATATTCTGCAAAACAGTATCGCGACGATTGGTAGAATCTTCTACGGAATTCAAAGGATTATACAGTTCCGGCCCCTTTAGCATTCCTGCCAGAGTCGCAGCTTGATCCAGACTCACTTCTGATGCAGAAACTCCAAAGTATTTCTTACTCGCATCTTCTACGCCCCACACACCATTTCCAAAATAAGCGTTGTTAAGGTACATGGTTAGAATTTGATCCTTACTATATTTTTTTGTTAATTCTAAGGCAAGGAAAAATTCTTTCGCTTTTCTCTCAACAGTTTGATCCTGCGACAGATAGGCATTTTTAGCCAGCTGTTGGGTAATAGTAGAACCACCACCTGAACGGCCAGCAGTTACAATAGCCAAGAAGAAACGACCATAGTTAATCCCGTCATTTTTATAGAAAGAACGGTCTTCTGTCGCAATAACGGCATTCTGCAAATTTTTACTGATATCAGTCAATTCAACATAAGTTCCTTTTTGACCAGACAAGGCACCAGCCTCCTTTTCTTCACGGTCAAAAATGAGAGTTCGAGTTTTCAAGGCATTTTGCAAATCATTGACATTGGTTGACTTGGCTACAGCAAACAAATAGGTTCCAACTAGCAAGCCTGCACTCAAACCTAGTATAAGGACAATCTTTGTTAGATGATAGCGACGCCAGAATTTTCGAATTGGACCTACTTGGGCCAATTTTTTTCGATCACTACGAGAGCGACGTAAGCTAGTAGAATCAGAATCCTCTAGTTCACTTGTTTCTTTTTTAAAAAGAGAAAGAAATTTCTCGAATAATTTATCTAATTTCATGCGTTTATTTTATCATCTTCATCATAGGAAGACAAGAATTTAGCTATTTCCTATCCAAATAGGGCTTTTTTTGTTACAATATCTGTATGAAATTCACATTTACATTACCAGACTCTCTACCTCAAATGACGGTTAAGCAATTACTAGAGGAGCAACTCCTCATCCCTAGAAAAATCCGTCATTTTTTGAGAATCAAGAAACACATTTTGATTAATCAGCGAGAAGTTCATTGGAACGAAATGGTAAGTCCTGGAGATGTTTGCCAGTTGACTTTTGACGAGGAAGATTATCCCGAAAAAGAAATCCCTTGGGGCAACCCAAACCTCGTTCAAGAAGTTTATCAAGATCAACACTTGATTATTGTCAACAAACCTGAGGGTATGAAAACACATGGTAACCAACCAAACGAAATCGCACTTCTTAACCATGTCAGTGCCTATGTCGGCCAAACCTGCTATGTCGTTCATCGTCTGGACATGGAAACCAGTGGTTTGGTTCTCTTTGCCAAAAATCCTTTTATCCTGCCTATTCTCAATCGCTTATTGGAGAAAAAAGAGATTTCTAGAGAATATTGGGCACAGGTTGACGGACATATCAACAGCAAAGAACTTGTTTTCAAAGACAAAATCGGACGTGATCGCCATGATCGCAGAAAACGAGTAGTTGATACAAAAAATGGCCAATATGCCGAAACACATGTAAGCAGATTAAAGCAATTCCCAAACAAGACTTCCTTGGTTCGTTGCAAACTAAAGACAGGGCGAACACATCAGATTCGCGTGCATCTCTCTCATCACAACCTCCCTATCCTGGGTGATCCTCTCTATAATAGCAAATCAAAAACAAATCGGCTTATGCTTCACGCCTTTCGACTGTCCTTTACCCATCCGCTTACATTAGAAAAGTTAAGTTTCACTACCCTTTCCGATACATTTGAAAAAGAATTAAAAAAGAATGGATGATTGTTGTGTCATCCATTTTTAAATATTTAAAAAGCAAGACCAGAGGTGTACTGACCCCCAAAAGTTGGACAAATAATTAT
>NZ_KV831021.1:0-3391 GCF_001836965.1 Streptococcus sp. HMSC063B03
CTTCTTCGCCAGCTTTTTCAGGATCTAGCCAAGTATGAGGATCATAGAGCGTTTTTTCATCAACTCCCTCACCTGCTTCCACATCTTCTAGCCCTGGGACGCGGTCTAAGGTCATTCCTTCAGAAGCCTCTAAAACCTTAACTTTGGATTTTTTAAGATTGGGATCTAAACTTCCTGCCCAAGATTCGAGCGTATGAGAATGGTAGACAAATACATCTGCATCATAGATGGCTGCGATATCATTTGCTGAAGGTTCAAAGGAGTGAATTCCGCTACTTGACTGAATCATTCGAACATCATTCAAGTCACCAGATACTTCCTTGACCATGGCATAGATAGGGTAAAAACTGGTCACAATTTTCATCCCTTTACCTGACTGGCTTTCCTTTTGACCACAAGCAGCTAATACCAGAGCCAATACACTGGTCATCAAAACTAAAATCGTCCTCTTTTTCACTATAACTCCTTAACTAGTGTTTAACCATTTAATTAACTAGTAAATAGTTTATCTTTATTTAGAAAATATGTCAAGAATTTTTACACAATTTCATAAAAAAGAGAACAGAATCCATATTCTGCTCCCTTTTTATCTTCTATAATAGTTGTATAGTTACTTACTCTCCTTTAACAAGACTAATAGCTTTTCAGCTTCTGCCATAATAGTATTGTTGTCCTGAGAACCAAATAACAGATTATTTTTTAATCCTGTAAGAGTTTCGTTGGCATTGGACTTAAGAATTGGATCCTTAATCTTTTTAAGTAACTCTTCCGCCTCTCTCAGTTTTTCTTCAACCTTTTCAGTTTCAACCTGATGTTCCTCTGGTTCCGATGGTGATTCTTCTTCTGATTCCTCTGGTTCTTTTGGTTTTGGAGATTGTGCTTTCTCATTTTTCGGTTTTTCTTCGCGAGGTTTTTCCTCCTCAATTTTTTCTGTCTGAGTTTTCTCCTCTGTTGGTTTCTCTGTTTGATTGTTAGTAGCTTGACTATTGTGGTTTCTTTGAACATGGTCGCTCGCATTGCCCCAACCACTATCTGAATGCGGACGTTCGTTTGGATGTTCGACATAATACTTCACAGTTTCAAATAGCTCTTCTAAAGTATACCCCTTAGGTGCCTCATAAAGTCCTTCGTCAAACCACTCAAATTTGATGTTATGGTAATGGTCATAATGAGGTATAATCAAACTTCCATTTTTAACTTCCACAGTATGTTGGAGATTGTAAGGCATACGGTCAAGTGGTACCTTCTTAGCTGCTTTTACTCTATTGTAAATCGCTTCTGCTCCCTTAGCCTCAGTATTTCCTGAACTTTGATGATTTGTTGAAGGAGGCGTCAAACCTTTCTCTTTAGCATAAGCTTGACCTGCTGCTCTTTCAGCTTCAGACAAACTTTCTTTCTTAATCCAATGACTGTGGCTCATATGCGGAGTTACATAGGCATCCCCCTCATCACTGGTGATATCACGAGGATCAAAGATATAGCCATCTTCTGTTGTATACTTGCCTGCCAACTTGGCTACTTGAATCTCATCATCTGTGTAAGCTATTTGTGCATTTGGTTTTCCTAAACGTTCTGGATGACGAATCGGCGCTAGAAAAGCAAGGATATCATCAACTAACTTGACTTTATCACTTGACTCATCGTTGAGACGTTCCAATAGTCTATCCAAAGCGTCAAAATCAGCTTGGCGCCCTTTATTGGAAACCAAATCTTGATGAACTGTTGCTAGTAAATCATAAACTTTGTTGTAAAATTTTTGATCACCAGATGCAAGATTGGTTTTCTTAGCTCCTAACTCATGAGACAAACTTTCTTGTTTGGCAAGTTTATTATCAATGGCTGCAACAGTTTCTGCTGAAAGTTCCTTGGCAGAAATATAACGCGAAATTCCATTCTCTTCGAAGACATAACCATCAACCACCTTTCGAATCACCTGTTTTACCAATTTTCCATCAATTGGATTGCTTGGAGTTGGTTGAGGATTTGGTACAGGTTGTGGACTTGGTATTGGGGTAGGCTCTGGAGCAGGGATTGGAGTCGGAGTTGGATTTGGAAGGCTTGGAGTCGGAATTGGTTTTAATTCTTTGCCACCTGCAGTAGTATGATTTCCTTGATAATTTTCAGAAATCATTCTTGCAATCTTCTGCTCTAAATCAGACATTTGAGAATAAGGAATAAAGTGATAATGATCTCCGTGTGGCACTGCAACACCATTCGCAGTTTTTCTTGTAATCTGAGCTGGATCAAAGACAAGTCCATCTGATTCCACATGTCGTTGGCTAAGAGGCAAGGCATAAAGCTGTTTCAAGAGACTGGATACGTCTTCACTTGGACTTGCTTGATAACTATTATCCACTTGTGGGCTAACACTTGGAGCCCATCTTCTAGCATTTGTCTCAACATTGCTTTGATTCGTTTGTCCATATGAACTACTATTCGATGTCTCTGATGCGCTACTGCTAGAAGAATTTGTTGAAGGACGATACCCAACTGAGCTTGTTTGACTACCTTTACCAGATAAGAAGGCTCGAGCTGCAGCTAATTCACTGGCAGACAAGTCACTCTTAGGAATATAGTGGAAATGATTGCCATGAGGAACGATATAGGCATCGCCTGTATCTTCTATAATATCAGACGCATTAAAGATATAACCATCATCCGTTGTATAGCGGCCTTGAGCTCTAGCAGCGACAACCGCATTATCGTTAGAACCTCCTCCGTGATTACTACTGTGTTCTTGCTTCTGACGAGTGATTTCTTCTTTTGAGCGAACATTATCAGCATGTGCTGCATCCTTTAGATAGACATAATACTTACCATCTACCTTAATCACATAGCCACCCTTGATTTCATTGAAAATGTCTGAATCCTTCAACTGATAATTTGGATCTTTCATCAGAAGTTCTTCACTGATGATAGCATCATAAGGAACCTTGCCATTATAGTAGTGATAATGGTCTCCATGAGAAGTCACATAACCTTGGTCCGTAATCTTGATAACAATTTGCTCAGCATTTATACCTTCTTTTTTACTGACTTCATCAGGTGTCAAAGTCTCTGCCTTTTGGCTTGGTTGGTTACCATCAATGTATGAAACACGATTATTTTCTTTTACAGTTTGGGCTTGATGCAAACCTAGTTCATAAGCACAGACACTTAAAACAAGTGCAGCTGCTGACCCAGCTAGATATTTTTTATTGATTTTCATAATCTCCTCATTTCAATTCTTCTACTAAAATACTCATATTGTCTTCTAGGTTTTCTAGATAAGTCTTATCGTTTTGTGGGTCTGCTTCTAAAGGATTCAGAGTTTTAAGACCCACACCTGTTGATTTAACAAGAGTTTCAGCTACTTTCGAAGAAGCATTACTTTCTGTAAAAATTGTTTTAA
>NZ_KV831022.1:0-2980 GCF_001836965.1 Streptococcus sp. HMSC063B03
CTTTTTGATGCTGGGGATGATAATCTCTATAAAGAGACCTTTACCAGCTGTGTAGGCTGCTCCTGTCAACTCACCTGAGTCTAAAGAGGAAATCAGGTGGTCACATCCGCTGGATAAACGGTCTGTGACTTCATTTGCGACTCGGAGGTTGTTCGTCATGGCCTGAATCAATTCTTGGGATTCTTGTGCGCTGTATTTTACTCCCATGGTAGCCGATTCCTTTCCGCTATCAGTTCTTCTCTGGCTTCATCGAAAGTAACAACCAGATAGCCATCAAAAGTCAAAATAAACCTCCATAACCAAACAAATGGCAACCATCTAGGCTTACTTAAAGATTCTTAAACTTACCTATCCACCACTTGAGCTTCAAAGTGTGCTGGCTTGTCGTCTACATTGGTGATGGTTATTGTATAGGACTTGTTATTGGTTACATTAAATACTTTTTCCCCCTGGTAACTGTCAACAATTCCATCCTGGACTAAATGGATATCTTTTTGATTATTGGGTAACTCTTCATCAACATCTTCTGAATGATGGCTTCGAACAAGTTTTTGCCCTTCAACATCATAAAAAATATCGCCATGCATCTCAAACCAAACTTTTTTACCTGATAATTTAAGCTTATTAGTATCATTTTTTTTCAAGATTAATTCTGAGTAGTATTCTACATCATGTGTCCGAGGATTTACTGTAAAGTTAGCCGACTCTCCTGGTTGCAGAGTATACTTACCAAGATTTTGTGCCCATAGATAAAATAGAAAACTAGCTGCTAGGACTACAACAAGTACTAAACTACAACCTAAATTCCAATTCGATTTTTTCGTCATGCTCATTTGTAACTCTCCTTATAGTCGTCATACCTTTCTGGAGCTCTATCTATTCTGCAAAATTTCGCTCTCTTTCCTTTTTCTACGCTGACCCGACCACCTGATACACTGCAACAATATTATCATACGAAGAATCAAATAGACCAAACGAAGGATTTTCATCTTTCCAAGAGCTGATAAGAAATTTTTCCTTGCATTCCCCACTTCTTGAGCTAACTGTTCAACTGTTTTACCTGTTTCTTCTTTAATAGCAACTGCATTCTTTGAAATCAAATAATAATTTTGTTCTAATCTGCTGATATAGGCTTTGGAAATTGGCTCGTCTAAGAAAAAATATACTCTATCAGCATACTCATCCTGAGACAGCGTATAGTATACTTCAGCTTCACTCTCCCATTTTTTAGGAAAACTAGTTATTTTAATATTTCCATAGTCTAAATGCATAATTCCAACTAAAACGTCATTAGTCCATTCTTCCGCATAGTGGTATAATTTCACTTTCTTATCTATCATTGGCCAAACCATAACATACCGACTATGCATGAATTCCTTAGTTAATGCCGAGTTACTTGCCAAACTGGTCGCACCAATCTCATATACTGACCAAATAAGAACTATAAGCATTAAGACAGCTTGAGTTGGTTTGTTTTTATAATAATTCTTCATTTTATTTAACATTTTGCTCTCCGATAGAAGGATTGGGTTTATCTAAATCTTTTTGGAAATGTTGGATAGCATTCATGAATTCTTCAAAAGTTGATGATTTTTCACTAGAATGAGAAGAGACATATAATTTATATGTTTCTTCTAATTTCTTCATTCCTTTCGTGTAATCACCTTCTCCAATATTTTGAACAAATTCATAAGATCTATAACCAGGTATTTTTTTGACATTTTCATAATAAGAATTCGTAACACTAACAGCGCTATCTCCATTCTTCATCAGATTATAAATATTCACTGCGTCTAAGTCTGATCGATAATCATCATTGCCAAGACTAGGAGAAATTCCCATAGCACCAGCTACATCACCTTGCCAACCTGCTAAATCATCCTCATTTTCTATTCCATGATTATCTGTAAAATGTGCAGAAATAGTGGCAGCCATATGAGAATAATCTATTGTTCCTCCAAATTGAGACAACAATTCCCTTACTCTTGCTTTCTGCTTCTCGTCTAATTTATTATAATTTCCTTGACCAAATGCTTTCTCAGAAGCTAAATTCAGTTTCCCTCTTATCTCATCATTTGTATCTCCCTCTTCAATCTTTTCCAATCTCGCAAAATTATGCTGATTCTGGATAGCCTTCTGAATCGTATCAATTTCATAATCTTTTAATCCATATTTTTTCAGTATGTATTTCAGTTTATCGTTTATGCCAACTATTATACCATTCACCCCGTTTGGACTATATAATCCAGCGACAATTTGCCAAGCACCATAAGATTTATCACCATAAGAGTATGAAGCAACTATCTTAAAGAATTCTACATTTGCTTTCTTAGTCCCATATTTCTTTTCCATACTAACATATAATTTCAGTAATATTTCTGATTCAGTTTGACTAAATCCATATTGCTGTTGGAGTGTCTGAATAGATTTTTGTTTTTTACTTATTGGTATGGATGTCTCAATTTTTTGATTTTCAATCTTCACATCCGTCATCTTCTGTACCCAACTCATATCCAGACCGTCCGCATAGTAGTTACCATCGCTATCGACAATGATTTTACTCAGTTGCGTGGCTCCTTTGATGGCTAAGCTAAGGACTTCTAGGCTATCACTGAAATACTGGGAAACCTGTGAGACAAAAAATTCTAGTTTTTCAATCTTATTATCCAAATCCTGAATACCCGACTCGATTTGAAACTTGGTATTGTAGAGGATGGTCTTCTCAGAGAAGGCTTTCCCCCAATTGAGACTAAAGAGGTCTTTGATTTGATTTAGCCAGTTCTCCCTCTCTTGAATCTGAGCTTCTACGATAGCTAACTGCTCTTCTCTCAGCTTTTTTAATTCCTTAAGCTGGTCTAGGTCCAAATCACCATATCCAGAGACCTGGGCATCCGCATGTTTGTAGGAGGTCAACTCTAGTTGGATATCATCTATCGCTGCTTGTAACTTTTTGATGCTGGGGATGATAATCTCTATAAAG
>NZ_KV831023.1:0-22345 GCF_001836965.1 Streptococcus sp. HMSC063B03
ATAATTATTTGTCCAACTTTTGGGGGGCAGTACAGTTCCGCAATTGGAAATCTCTAGCTTTTTGTTTTCTGAGAATCATCTTGACTCAGACTCTTTTGACTAATGTTACTAAAAAGATAAAGTAACTTTTAGCCTTATTTATTGTCGCCACTCAACATGTTTTTAACACCTTCGATAGCACCTTCTACAGCGTCTTTGGCATCTTCAGCAACTTCTTTTACTTTAGAAACAACTTTTTCAGCTGTTCCTTCTTTTTCCATTTTTTCATCACCGATGGCTTTTCCAACACCTTCTTTAATAGAACCTTTAGCTTGATTTAATTTTTCTTCTACTGACATGATAATTTTTCCTGTTATATTTATTTTATCTTAGTTTACACGAGTTTTTTCGTGAGATACTACACCAGTTGCTGCACCTTTAACAGCTTCTACACCTTCACTAACTTTTTCTTGAACAGTTGAGAAACCAGATCCAAGACCAGATTTAGCTTTTTCGAATTGTTCTGAAGCGAATTCTCCTGTTGATTCAGCAACGTCAGATACGCGATCTTGAAGGCTTACTGAGTCTGCTTCATGTTGTTCTTTAGTTTTGATGTCGACAACGTTTACGTTGATTTCAACAACTTCCAAGTCAGTCATTTTAGCAACTTCTGAAGATACGATTTCTCTGATTTCTGAATATAAAGCTGGAACATTTTTTTGGTACTCAGCAATAATGTTTAAGTCAACTGCAACTTGTGTTTTACCAACTTCTACGTTAACACCACTTGTTACGTCATCGCTGTTAACGATTTTTTCTTTAAGATTTGAGAAGAAACCACCGTCGATTCCCAAAAGACCTGAAACGTTTTCTAGTGACAGACCAATGATTTTTTGGATAACTTTATCTTCGTAAGTAAGTTCCCCTTTGATTTCGTGAGCTACAGCAGTAGCATCTTTCTTTTCTACGTTAGTGTTAATGTTTTTTTCGTTTGACATATGAAACTCCTTTAATTAAATTAGTAATTTTTATTTTTTTTATTTATCTATATAGTTTTTTTCGATATATAATCCAGCTGCAACTCCCAGTGCTCCTAAAATCAATACAAATATTGTTTTGAAGAAGCCAAAGGAGATAATCAAACAAGCGAGAAATACGCCTATGAGACCTGCGATTATTGGATATCGATATTGTTTAAGCCATTCCATTTTTTACTTCCTTACTTCACACGACTAACAGTCTTTTTGTTTTGAGGTTTTGGTTTAGGCTGGTAGTCTTTTACTAGAACTTCTAGTTTAACCTGACGCTCAATACCAAAAAACTGCTTCAATCCATTAGTTATTTCATTTTGAATTAGTTGGCATCTGTCAGCGATGTTGTCCGAAGGAAGAATTTTACCTTCTACATGAACGAAACATTTATTTTTTCGTAAATTTACATGAACAGTTGGGTTCTTGATCAATCCATGATCACTCACCAAACTTCTAACAAAACCTTCGATTGCTGAATTCTTTAATTTCAATGTATCGTTTTTAGTTTCAAGTTGAATTTCCAAATAACGTTTAGGATAAAACAACACAACTAACATCGATAACAAAACTAAAGTTGATAGAGCCACTATCCCCCAGAATATATATCTAGAGAGATAAAATTCAACGAAATGATTCTGTCTCCAGCTAAATAGCTGAATGCCTAAATCACTAACTTGATGATAATCTATCAAAACAGGAAGGAAAATTGTCAAGATTAAAATACAGAAAATAATGAAAAATATTTTCTTTGTTTTTGACATATACAATCCTTTCGATTTAACATTAAACTATTTTTACCCGTCTAATCTATTTAAAAATAGTTTATTCTACAAGTAATTATTTTTCACCTGTAAAGAATGATACTACAGTAACAACAATTGCTGCTCCTGCAATAGATGGGATCAAAGCCATTCCAGCGATGGATAGGCCCCAACTACCTAAAAGGGATTGTCCTACAGATGACCCGACTAAACCAGCGAATACATTTGCGACGATTCCCATAGAACTCCCTTTTTTAGTGATTCTACCTGCTACAAGTCCAATAAGACCTCCAGCAATGATTGACCACAATATTACTTACCCTCCTTTTTTATTTTAATATCAAAAAATAAATCAATTCCTTTGATTATCTCTATTATATAATTTTGATATAAAATAATCAATTATTTTGATTATTATGTAATTTTAATATAAAAAAATCAAATTCTTTGATTGTTGCTATTATATAATTTTTAAAATTAAAAATATAATCTTTCGACTTGAATTTGATTCTGTATTTACGCCCTCAATAGACGGTAAAATAAGAAAATTGTTTATATATTGCCTCCGTAGTGTTATTATACGAAATAAAGGATCTTAGTAAAAGTCGTTACAGCATGCTATACCTATTCTTTGTGGTATAATTGCAAGAGGTGAAATCCGATAATTTATAAAGAGAGAAAGACATTCATGAGAGATTTATTATCTAAAAAAAGTCATAGGCAATTAGAATTATTAGAATTATTATTTGAACATAAACGATGGTTTCATCGTTCTGAACTAGCAGAGTTACTAAATTGTACAGAACGTGCAGTCAAAGATGATCTATCCCATGTTAAATCTGCTTTTCCTGACTTGATTTTTCATTCTTCTACTAATGGTATACGCATTATTAATACCGATGATAGCGATATTGAAATGGTTTACCATCATTTCTTTAAGCATTCAACTCATTTTTCGATTTTAGAATTTATCTTCTTTAATGAAGGTTGTCAAGCTGAGAGTATTTGTAAAGAATTTTATATCAGTTCATCTTCGCTCTATCGTATTATTAGCCAAATCAATAAAGTGATTAAAAAGCAATTTCAATTTGAAATCAGTCTGACCCCTGTTCAAATCATTGGAAATGAGAGAGACATTCGTTACTTTTTTGCACAATATTTTTCAGAAAAATATTATTTCCTAGAATGGCCATTTGAAAATTTTTCATCAGAGCCCCTATCTCAATTGTTAGAATTGGTTTATAAGGAAACAAGCTTTCCAATGAATTTGTCAACGCATAGAATGCTAAAGTTGCTCCTAGTTACGAACCTATATAGAATAAAGTTTGGTCATTTCACGGAAGTAGATAAAGACTCTTTTAACGATCAAAGTTTGGATTTTTTAATGCAGGCAGAAGGAATAGAAGGTGTTGCTCAGAGTTTTGAATCAGAATACAATATCTCTTTAGATGAAGAAGTTGTTTGCCAATTATTTGTGTCTTACTTTCAAAAAATGTTTTTCATAGATGAAAGTCTCTTTATAAAATGCGTAAAAAAGGATAGCTATGTTGAAAAATCTTACCATCTATTGAGTGATTTTATTGATCAGATTTCAGCCAAGTATCAGATTGAGATTGAGAATAAGGATAATCTGATTTGGCATCTGCATAATACCGCACATCTGTATCGTCAAGAGTTGTCCACTGAGTTTATTTTATTTGATCAAAAAGGGAATACAATCAGGAATTTTCAAAATATTTTTCCTAAATTTGTTTCAGATGTAAAAAAAGAGCTTTCTCATTATTTAGAGACTCTTGAAGTTTGTTCTAGTTCAATGATGGTAAATCATCTATCTTATACCTTCATCACTCATACCAAACATTTGGTGCTTAATCTACTACAAAATCAGCCAAAGCTGAAGGTTCTGGTTATGAGTAATTTTGATCAGCATCATGCAAAATCCGTTGCAGAGACACTTTCTTATTATTGCAGCAACAATTTTGAACTTGAAGTTTGGACTGAATTAGAATTATCAAAGGAATCTTTAGAAGAATCGCCTTATGATATCATCATTTCTAATTCTATTATTCCTCCGATTGAAAATAAGAGACTGATCTATTCAAATAATATAAACACGGTCTCACTCATATCTTTGTTAAATGCCATGATGTTTATTCGATTAGACGAGTAATTCAGAATAACAAAAAGAACGCTATATAGCGTTTTTTGTTATATGAAAAGAATTTCATCTATATTAGACTCAGAATATCCTAAAAAACTTGTCATGTTTTGGTTTAGCATAAGCAAAAAGCTTTGGAATCAAGGCTTTTTCCTGTTGTTTAGATGCTCCCTGTATGAAATTGGATGGTATTTTCATATTGAAACTAATCAAAAATGTTGAAATATAAGTGATTTTCAGTAGATACTTGTAGTAATTTTAAATGTGATTATTTCAAAACGTGGCACAAGTAGGGCAAATTATTTAGGATATAGAAAATAGATAAGTTTTGATATCATCTTTTTCTTGATAGTCGAGTCATAATAAAGTTAAGATATTGTGGACTTATTTTGAAACAACTCAATTTTATCATTACAGTAATTGATTAAATCTCGAGCCTTCTCAAAAGTATAGCCTTTTTCAGATACAGATTTTACTTTCTTCTCATCAAAGTAGTAGCCAGTCAAACCAGTGATTTCTTCTGATAATGTAAGGTAGTAGCCTGTTTCAATCCCCTCATCTAGATTTTTTGAAAGAGACTTCATCAAACGTCCAAAGAGAGACTTTTTCGTCTTTTCATCGCTGGAATCATTCCCTAAGCTAGTTGAAATTAAGCCAGGATGGTAGGAATTTACAGTGATGTTTGAACCTTTTAGAAAGAATTCTCTGGCTAGATAACGTGTCATCCAAATGGTATATAGTTTGGAATTATTATAGGCCAATCCGGGATTATAGTTGTTCTCAAATCCAAAGTCTAAATCCTTGACCTTAGCAAAATGATGCATATAGGAAGAAGTATTGATAACACGACCGTCAGGCGCTGTTTCTAACAAGGTACTTAACTCAGTTGTTAAAATATAGGGAACCAGAACAGATAACATAAAGGTTAACTCGACATTTTCAGCACTCGCTTTTCGTTCTTTTCCAGCATACAGGCCTGCATTGTTAAACAAGACATCAATACTTTGAAAGTCTCGCTTGATTTCCTCTACAAATCGATAAACATCGTCTAATTTTGAAAAATCTGCCAAGTAGCTAGAAACTCTGCCTCTCAAGGAGACTGAACGAACCTCTTGAAGCGCCAGCTCAAGTTTTTGAGGATTTCGACCATGGAGGATGACATGATGGCCTTCACTGGCCAATTTCTTTGTCAAATGTTTACCAATACCGTCAGTAGCACCTGTAATCAGAATGGTTTTGACCATATTAGTCCTCCAAGAAAGCAATGAGTTCTTTTGAAAACTCCTCTGCATATTGGAAGATCGAACCGTGACCAGCATTTGGATAGATGATGAGCTTACTATCTTTTATTTTCTCATGCATGTCATAAGAATTTTCCGTTGGAACTTGCATATCCTTATCCCCGTTGACGATTAAGGTTGGTTGGGTGATGAATTGAAGGTCGTCCTGCGAATCTTTTCCCCAACGTTTAATGGCTTTGAGCTGGGTCAAAAATCCCGGTACCTTCATGTCTTTATCCGCAAATTCCTCTGTTCTCATCCCCATTCGTCCTAGGACTTTCAAAGCTTTAATTTTCCCTTGTTCATCATGATTATAGAAGATATAGCGTTTAGGATCGATGCGCTCGAGTCCCGCTTTAAACATATAGTTAAAGGTTTTCCCTGTGACCTTATCGACCTCTTTTCCACCTCGAGGTCCTGTTCCAGCCAAGATTAAACGATTGACTAGATTAGGATTTATTCTGATGATTTCTTGGGCAATCATACCTCCCATAGAAAGGCCAAGGAGATTGATTTTATCGTAACCAAGCGCTTTTACAAAGTCAATTGTCTGCTTAGCCATTCCAGGAATCGTCGAAGCAACTTTGCCTTGACTGGCTCCAACACCAGGAAGATCGACTACAATGACATGGTGTTTTTCAGCAATCAGGTCTAAGAGTTTAGGATCCCAATTGTCGAGGGTTGCTGCCAAATGGACCAGCATCAGAAGAGGTAGTTTTGATTTTCCTTTACTGAGTTCGCGATAAGCGATTTTGTTCCCGTCGACTGTGATGTATTGATTTTTTGTAGTAAGATATGACATTGTGTTTTCCTTTTTATTTCTTAAAGCTGAGGACTGTTTTTCCACGTGAGCGACCATTAGCGACTTTGTCTAAGGCACTATTTACCTCTTCAAATGGATAAACTGTATCGATAGAGGGTTTGATTTCTAATTTACTAAAGAGGTGAGCTACCTCTTGTAATTGAGCACCATTGCTTTCTACAAAGATAAAATGGTAGTGAACACCGTATTTGTCAGCCATCTTATCAAATTTGCGACCTGCTAAGCCAAGAATAATCTGTTTCCATTTTGGTAGATTCATTCGTTTGGCAAAGGCACCGTTTGGCATGGCACGAAGTGAAACAAGATGACCACCTTTTTTCATGATAGACATTTGTTTTTCAGTTTCAGCTCCACCGAGAGTATCTAGGACATAATCAACCTGGCTAACAGTTTTTGTATAATCCTCTGTTTTGTAATCGATAAATCTATCTGCTCCGAGGTTCAATACACGCTCAGCACTATCTCCAGCTCCATTGGTGATGACTTTTAATCCTTTGGCCTTGGCAATCGGAATGGCCATTCCACCAACTCCTCCAGTACCACCAGAAATAAAGATCGTTTTCCCAGCTTGAGCGCCCATGAGGTCAAGAGCCTGCATGATAGTCAAGGCAGTAAGAGGAACAGCAGCGGCTTCCTCGTCTGATAGATAGTCTGGAACTTTGGCTAAGGCTTGGCTATCGACAGCTACGTATTCTGCAAAGGCTCCGATATGATCAAGTGGCAGACGGCCAAAGACACGATCTCCTACCAGAAAGTTGTTAACTTTCTTGCCAATGCTTTCAACGATTCCAACCACTTCGTTACCTGCAGTTTGAGGAAGTTTGTAAGGAACAATCATCTTAACCTCACCACGAGAGATCATGTTATCGAGAGGATTAACCCCAGCTGCGGATACTTTCACCAAGACTTGTTTGTCTGTAATACTTGGCTTAGCGATTTCTGTGATGTTTAGTGTGATATTATTTTTGTTATAAGTAGTATGTTGTGCGGCTTTCATGTGATTTCTCTTTTCTTTTTTAATACGATTGTATATACTTGTATCTAATACAAGTTCATGTTGTTTTTAGTAAAAACTGACTTGCTACCAAATCAGTTTCGGACTTGTTTGGCTTGTTTATATAGATTGTCAATGACATCTTCTAAAGTTTGATTTGCTAATTCCTTCTCTAATTGAGATTCGGCACTAGCGAAAAGCGGTGAAACTGCTCCTTGGATATGTTTTCCAACGGGACAATCTGGATTGCTATTTTGATGAACAGGAAATAAACTGATGTGATTGATTTCTTGAGTAGCATAGTAGATCTCTAGTAAAGTCATTTTCTTTGGAGGCTTACTGAGTTGATAGCCTGTTTTTCCTTGCTGGGAATGAATCAAATTTGCATTTTTCAATAAGGAAATCACCTTTCGAATATAACTAGCGTTAGTCCCAACACTAATAGCTAGTGCTTGAGAACTTAATGTTTCCTTGCTTTCATTAATCATTGTTAAGATATGCAAAGCAACTGAGAATTTTGTATCCATATGAATCCCTCTCTTAATAAACTTGTATCAGATACAAGAACAAGTATAACATAAATTAAAAGAAAAGCAAGTCTTTTGTTTTAAATTTTAAAAAATTTTGAGTGCAATCAGATTAGAGCTGTCTGGGAAGGGTGTTCATAAAATTATACCGTTGATATCCATTAGTTGACCAAAAGTAGAACAGATACACAAAAATGCCTTGTAAATCAAGGCTTTTTCCTGTTGTATTTAGATGCCCCCTACAGGGATTTGGAAAGGACTTTCATATTGAGAGCAATTAAAAATATTGAAATATAAGTGATTTTAGGTATTTTCAATGTCATGATTTAAAAATGGGACAAAAGTGGGGCAAAAACCATACAGATTCTAAACTGTATGGTTCTTTTTTTATCTAACCAAGAAAGGTTAAAACTTATTAAAACACATGCAATCAACTGTTGAAAACTTTTTAGTCCGTGTAATATAAAAACAAGTAAAAAGTTGAACTATAGGGAATATTGTGTCATAATAGGTAATAGATGAATAATTAATAGATTGGAAATAATGCTTTCTTACCTTAACAAGTTGAATTGGTTATACATTTTTTCGTCGCAATTGTGTCTATCTCTCGAGTTTAGCTAGTTTTTATAAGCTCTGGCTTCTAATCAATATAACAAATTTTAGAAGTGCATAAGACAAGATGGTGACATTACTACAGTCATTTCTAGTCACCATATGTTGCTGGCACAGGCTGTTTGTAGTGTTGGCTATTTACTAGTCAGTTTAATCGGAGTGTTTAATTTTTATTGTTGAAAGGTTTTTATATGGGGAAAATTCTATCTTTAGGTCTGACAGGTAAGAAATTACTTGCTCAGGGGTTCTTGTTTGTTCTGCTAGGTCTCATCTTGATGGTCACGGGGACTTGGTTGCCAGTAAAGGTTATTCGACTGGTTCTGTTTTTAGCTTGGATAGCAACGGTCTTAGATTTAGTATTACGTATTTTCAAAAAAAGTCAGTCAACGGACACCTTGGGAGTTGCACTGGTTAAATTGTTAGTGCTGGGATATTTGCTTGGCTCCAATCTTGCGACGGATGTGCCGATTTATATTTTGGCTCTTGTGATTGGAGTTTATCAGATTTTTCATGCTAGTATTAACCTTGTCACCTATGTTCTCTACCGCAAAAACAAAATTCGACCTCGTTTTCGTCTCTTACTAGATGGACTCGTACTAGTTTTTCTTGGTGGGACTAGTCTTTTGTCCTCTACAGGAAATTCTGTCTTTCAACTCTTTGTATTAGGGGCTTATTTTTTCCTTTATGGTCTGTCCAATATCCGTGACGGTTTCTTATTTGAAGGGGAAATTGGGAAAAACCATCTCAAACGTCGTATTAGAATTAGCTTACCTATTGTCCTAGCCGCTCTCATCCCTGCAAGAACTTTAGCAAAAATCAACAAATTCATGCAGGAAAATGCTGATGAGAGAGAGGATATCCATCTTGGAATGGTGAAGTCTGGTAAGACAGCGGAGCTTGAAATTTTTGTTCATACAGCTGAGACCTCTCTGTTTTCGGCAATTGGTCATGTGGATATCTGCTATCAAGGCCGTGTTATTTCTTATGGCAACTATGATCCGTCTTCTGAGACCTTATTTGGCATGGTAGGAGATGGTGTCTTATATTTCTGTGATCGTGACAAGTACATTGACCTATGTAAACGTGAGAGTCAAAAAACGCTTTTTGGTTATGGGATAGATTTGACGCCTGAAATGGAAAAAGCAGTTCAGAAAAAGTTGGCTGAATTGAAACAACTGACGATTCCATGGGAGCCAAGTGCAGATAAAATCATGACAGGTGATGGTAAGGAAGACTACACCTACGCTTATAAAATCAGACATGAGACAGATGGGGAACTTTATAAATTTATCAAATCTAAGTTTAAATCCTACTTTGTCTTATCTACAAACTGTGTGCTCTTGGCTGATACCATAGTCGGTCAGGCTGGCACCGATATCCTCTCACCCAAAGGATTTATCGCTCCAGGAACTTACCAAGCCTACCTTAATCGAGAGTTTGAAAAACCAAATAGTATAGTCGTATCTAAACATGTTTATTAAGGAGAATTTATGAACTTAGTAAAAAAATACACCCCGTTAATACTTTTTATAGGGCTGGTTGCTCTTGTAATTCTGAATGCATCGAGCTTTATATCAGGAGCAATCTCTCTCTTTGATGTAATATCAACCTTGATTTATGGTGCTGTTATTGCTTTTGTGCTTAATGTTCCTATGAAAAAAATTGAACAGTACTTAGTTAAATTGAAGGTAAAGGCAGAGTTGCGTCGTCCGATTGCCATGGTACTTGTTTTCCTAGCTCTTATCTTAATCGTGATTGCTCTTTTGGTTTTGGTGCTGCCAACCCTAGCCCAGACTATTAGTCAGCTGGGAACAGTCCTTTCAACAGTCCTTACTCAACTTGGGAAATTGCTAGGCAGCTCGGAATTTGTAACCAAAGACATGTTGTCAACTATCGTATCAGGCATACAGGGACAATCTAGTTCTATTAGCCAAGCTTTGATAGGTTTTTTATCAGGCCTGACTAGTAATATCGGCAATATTTTTTCAAGTTTGATGAATGCCTTTTTGATTATAGTCTTCACCTTTTTATTTTTATCCAGTAAGGAACATTTGGCAGCGATGACGAGTCGACTTCTAAAAGTTTTTCTTCCAGAGAAGGTGGTGATAAAGTTGACTTACATTGGACAAGTAGCACTAGAGACTTATGACCAATTTTTGATGAGTCAGCTGATTGAAGCAGTTATCATAGGAGTTATGATAGCGGTTGGTTACAGCGTGTTTGGGATACCCTATGGAGTAATGACAGGTATCTTTGCAGGAGTGCTATCGTTCATTCCTTATGTAGGGCCTATGATTGCTTGTGTTGTGGGAGCGATTTTTATCTTCACAGTGAGTCCTACTCAAGCCTTACTTTCTCTTCTTCTATATCAAGTTATACAGCTGATTGAAGGAAACCTTATTTATCCTAGAGTTGTAGGTCAGTCTATTGGTTTGCCAGCTATTTTCACGCTTGCGGCTGCTAGTATTGGAGGCAATCTCTTTGGCTTACTTGGGATGATATTCTTTACACCGATATTTGCTGTTATCTATCGATTGGTTAAGGAATTTGTCGTTGCAAAGGAAAATCAGCTAGATTAAGAAAAACTAAATTTAATAAGATATACTGAGAAGAGAGTGAGAGATTCTCTTCTCTTTTATTTTTAAATACTTTTCTACAAAAAGCTATTAGACGTTAAAAAAAGCCTTGGTTTCAAGGCTTATTTCTGTTGATTTAGATGTGCCCCCTGCAGGGCTCGAACCTGCGCCCCATAGCTTAAGAGTCTACTGCTCTACCAACTGAGCTAAGGAGGCAACAGAAAAAGCTGAGAATGTAACTTCCCAGCTATTTTAATATGCCCAAAATGGCAGCTAGATTATTTACGAAAGGCATCAAGGATATAGGTGAAACCAACAATTAAAAATGCAAAGGCAACGACATAAACGACAAAGACACTTGTAGCTACTGGATTGAACAAAATCACTAGACCTAGTAAAAATGCAAGCAACGCTATCCACATGATATGGTTGCCAATAATAGGGAAAATCAATCCCAGACGATTGCCTTTAAAGAAAGCTATAATGGCTTCTACAATTAACCAAATTCCTAAAATAGTTGGAATGACAACTGGCAGCGTCACAAAGCCATAGGCAACGAGGTAAAGAGCTAAGAGAAGATTAACAATCCCTTGGAAAAGATGAGCTGGTGAGCGAAGCTCTTTTGGTACAGAGAAATAGCCTAAAATAGCTGCTATAGAAGAAACCAGTAAACCAAATGCAATCCACCAGCTGTAAGCAACAAGATTAGCTACTGGGTTTGTAAATAGGAAGAGTGCTAAAAGGACAAAAATAACTCCTGCAAGGAATAGCGATAAACGATTAGAAAATTTCATTTCAATACCCCCTATATAGTATAGTATAGTTTGATAATAAAAATATTATACACCTTTTTAGAGGAAATATCAATAAACAAAATGGAAAATTTGGAAGTTTCAGTCTGATTTATGAAAAGAAAATCAGTTTTTATTATTTTGAAAATAAAAAGAGAAGATAAAATTTGTCTTCTCTACATGAAAATATTGTATGGCATCAAAGCAAAAGTAACTGGCTTTACACTATTTGTTAAGATGTAATTTGGTTCAAAAAGAAAAGATAGATTTAAAAGTGGGGCAAATGATGAGGCAAATCAGTTATAGATAAGCAAAAAAGCCTTGGTTATCAAGGCTTTTCCTGTTGTATTTAGATGCCCCCTACAGGGATCGAACCTGTGACCCACGGATTAAGAGTCCGCTGCTCTGCCAGCTGAGCTAAGGAGGCAAAGAAAAAAGCTGTATTGGTGCCGAAACTTCACGGTTTGTATTGAACCCGCGCAATTAAGCAGGTGGGCAACTCGCTCTAACTGAAGCTGTTTCCGTGTGAGACGGCCTACATGCTGTTAGAAGACTTTTGTTTCCCTAATAATACAAAAAATAGTCGGTCAACACTTAAGTGTGAAGTCGTACACCACAGCGTTTCTATGTTTATATAATACCACTTTTTCAAAAAAAATCAAGAGGAAAGTGCAATTTTTTGAAAAGGATTTCAGATTTTTCGCAAACGGTCGATAGCTTCCTTTCTTTGAGCCAAAGCCCGTTCATATTTACCAGTATCTTCTGCTTGGAAATAGTGATGATTACGAATTTTTTCTGGTAGATAGTCTTGCTTGACCCAATTTCCAGGATAGTTGTGTGGATAGAGATAGTCTTGGGCATTCCCCAGTTCCTTGCTTCCACTGTAGTGCCCATCACGCAGGTGTCGCGGAATAGGCAAGTGCCCTGATGTTTTGAGGTCGGCAAGTGCCTTATCCATAGCTACATAGGCTGAGTTGGATTTTGGAGAAAGGGCCAAATCAATCACGACATTGGCAATGAGAATGCGGGCTTCTGGGAATCCAATCCTTTGTGCAGCATCCAGAGCAGTCACGGTGTGAATCTGGGCTTCAGGATTGGCCAAACCGATATCTTCATAAGCGATAACAGTCAAACGACGAGCGAGACTTGGCAAATCACCAGCCTCAATCAAGCGGGCAGCATAGTGAAGACTGGCATCAACATCTGAGCCACGGATAGACTTTTGCAGGGCAGATAGAACGTCATAGTGACCGTCTCCATCCTTGTCCATGGTAATGTAGCTCCTCTGGAGGCTATTTTCCATGATATCAAGGGTGATATGGCGGATGCCCTCGTCGTTCTCAGGGGTAGAAAGAACAGCCAGGTCCAGCGAGTTAAAGGCAGAACGAAGGTCTCCGTTTGTAGAGGTTGCGATAAAATACAGCGCATCCTCATCTAGTTTTACTGGAAAATCAAAACCACGTTCAGGGTTACTTAGAGCTATCTGAAGAGCCTCTTTGACGTCTTGGTTAGACAGAGGTTCCAACTCAAAAATTTGAACACGACTGCGAATGGCAGGAGTGACAGAGAAGAAAGGATTTTCAGTCGTAGCCCCAATCATGATGACCAGACCACTTTCCAAGAGAGGCAAGAGGAAGTCTTGCTTGGTTTTATCTAGTCTATGAATCTCGTCTAGTAATAGGACGAGACCACCAGAGAATTTTGCTTCCTCAGCGATTTCTTGCAGTCGCTTTTTACTATCAACTGTCGCATTGAAAGTTCGAAAGGCATACTTAGTAGTCCCAGCGATGGCTGAGGCAATACTGGTCTTGCCGATTCCCGGAGGGCCATAGAGAATCATGGAGGACAGGCGGTTGGCTTCCACCATGCGGCGAATGATTTTTCCAGGCCCGACCAGATGTTCCTGACCGATGATCTGATCGATGGTTTTAGGGCGCATGCGAAGCGCGAGATTGTCTGGCATAGCAGTCCTTTCTAACGTGGATTTTCTGATACATATGTGGTAAGATGGTAGTATCTATTTTAGCACATTTCCGAGCAATCGGGGCGATTAAAGAGTCGCATAGAAAGAGGACAAAATGGCAACATATGGATTTTTAGATGTTTTAGAGGAAGAGTTGGAGAAGAACTTTCCCTTTGATTTTGAGATTAGCTGGGACAAGCGCAACCACGCGGTAGAAGTGAGTTTTCTATTGGAAGCGCAAAACGCTGCAGGTGTGGAGATGGTAGATGAAGACGGAGAGGTTTCGTCAGATGACATTCTCTTTGAGGAAGCAGTGCTTTTTTACAATCCTGCTAAGTCAACAGTCAATGAAGAAGATTATCTGACTGTCATCCCTTATCTGCCTAAAAAAGGATTTTCTCGTGAGTTTTTAGCTTATTTTGCGCTATTCCTCAAAGATACTGCTGAGGTTGGGTTGGATGCGCTTATGGACTTTTTGGAAGACCCGGAAGCAGAAGAATTTGTCATGGAATGGAACCAAGAAGTCTTTGAAGAAGGAAAAGTTGGCTTGGAAGAGGGAGAATTTTATCCTTATCCGAGATACTAGGAGTTTGACATGGAAATAGAGATTTCTGATTTCACAGGCTGCAAGATTGCTTTGTTTTGTGGGGACAAGCTCTTGACTATCTTACGTGATGATAAGGCAAACATTCCCTGGCCCAATATGTGGGAACTGCCCGGTGGTGGACGTGAAGACGATGAAAGTCCTTTTGAGTGTGTAGCGCGTGAAGTTTATGAAGAACTGAGCATTCATCTAACTGAATATTGTCTGCTTTGGAGTAAGGTTTATCCAAGTATGCTTTTTGCGGATAAACAATCTGTATTTCTAGTTGGCAAGTTGGCTCAGGACCAATTTGACAGTATCGTATTTGGAGATGAAGGGCAAGCCTATAAACTGATGAACATTGAGGAATTTTTGACATCCAGTCAAGTAGTTCCGCAGTTGCAGGGTAGATTGAGGGATTATTTGGAGGAAGTAAAATGATTTTTGCAATTGCAACAACCACGTTGAATAAAGAAGTTAAGCGTAAGCTAGAAACTGGACAATATTCTAGGGAAGAAGCTACATTCATTTATATGGAATATTTAAAGTTAAAGAAGCAGAGAGAAAGTGGTATGAAAGTAGCTGGGATTTCTACGGCTGTTATTTGGGTATTAATGCTTGTTATACCCTTACTAAGTGGTGAAGGTCTCGTACTGCCCCTTTCAGTACATTTTTTATTTTTGCTACTGCTTTCAGGAATTGTTCTATTTGTTTATTATCTTATGTTTGGTATTTTTAAACAGCAGATTCATAGCGCAATGAAAGAACACTATACAGATGTGATTGAAGAATTTAAGAAGAATAAGGAAAATACAAAATGGAAACATGGCAAGAATTAAAAGTTACAGTGAAGCGTGAGGGAGAGGAGCTGGTCTCCAATCTCTTGATTGAGCTAGGAGCGCAAGGTGTTGCGATTGAAGACAGCATGGACTATGTAGGAAATGTTGACCGCTTCGGTGAGATTTTCCCAGAGGTTGAGCAGCAAGAAGAAATCGTTGTGACAGCCTACTACCCTGACACGGTTGATGTAGCAGTGGTTGAAGCAGATTTACAGGCCCGCTTAGCAGAATTAACTGATTTTATGGACTTGGGAGAAGTCAAGATGGGGACAACTGCCTTGGCTGAGGAAGACTGGGCAGACAACTGGAAGAAATACTATGAACCTGCTCGTATTACTCATGATTTGACCATCGTGCCGTCTTGGACAGACTATGAGGCGACTGCGGGAGAGAAGATTATCAAGCTAGATCCAGGTATGGCTTTTGGTACGGGAACCCATCCAACTACTAAGATGAGCCTCTTTGCCTTGGAGCAGGTTCTTCGTGGTGGGGAAACAGTGCTAGATGTGGGGACTGGTTCAGGGGTTCTCTCTATTGCTAGCTCGCTGCTTGGTGCTAAGGAAATCTTTGCCTATGACCTAGATGATGTGGCGGTTCGTGTGGCTCAGGAAAATATCGAGCTAAACCCTGGTATGGAAAACATCCATGTAGCAGCAGGAGACTTGCTTAAGGGTGTTGAGATTGAGGCAGATGTCATCGTGGCAAATATCTTAGCGGATATCCTCATTCATCTGACAGACGATGCCTATCGTTTGGTTAAGGACGAAGGCTACCTCATCATGAGTGGCATTATCAAGGACAAGTGGGACATGGTGCGTCAGTCGGCTGAGTCAGCTGGATTTTTCCTTGAAACTCATATGATTCAAGGGGAATGGAATGCCTGTGTTTTCAAGAAGACCAAGGATATCTCTGGTGTGATTGGAGGCTAGTATGCAGCAGTATTTTGTCAAAGGCAGTGCTATCTCTCCTGTCACCATCGAGGACAAGGAAACCAGCAAGCATATGTTTCAGGTTATGCGCTTGAAAGAAGATGATGAGGTTACCTTAGTCTTTGATGATGGCATTAAGCGATTGGCGCGTGTGCGGGATGTGGAAGCTCGTCAGTTTGAATTGGTAGAAGAACTAGATGACAATGTGGAACTGCCTGTCCAAGTAACTATCGCATCTGGCTTTCCTAAGGGAGACAAGCTGGAGTTTATCACTCAAAAAGTGACAGAACTGGGTGCTAACCAAATCTGGGCATTTCCTGCTGATTGGTCGGTCGCCAAATGGGATGGCAAAAAATTGGGTAAAAAGGTTGAAAAACTAGAAAAAATTGCCCTTGGAGCAGCAGAACAAAGCAAGCGAAATCGTATCCCAAGTATCCAGCTTTTCGAGAATAAAGCAGACTTCCTAGCCCAACTTGACCAGTTTGACTCTATCGTAGTGGCCTATGAAGAATCAGCTAAAGAAGGAGAAAGCGCTGCGCTTTTACAAGCAGTTACTGGACTCGAGAAAGGATACAAATTGCTCTTTATCTTTGGTCCAGAAGGTGGTCTCTCACCTGCAGAAATCGAAAGTTTTGAAGCTAAGGGAGCAGTATTGGCAGGACTTGGCCCTCGCATTTTGCGAGCAGAAACAGCACCGCTTTACGCTTTATCAGCCCTTAGTGTTTTATTAGAATTAGAGAAATAAGAGGAAGAAAATGGAACAAAAACACCGTTCAGAATTTCCAGAGAAGGAACTTTGGGATTTAACAGCCCTATACCAAGACCGTGAGGATTTCTTACGTGCAATCGAGAAAGCTCGCGAAGACATCAACCAATTTAGCCGTGATTACAAGGGCAATCTTCATACTTTTGAGGATTTTGAGAAGGCCTTTGCGGAATTGGAACAAATTTACATTCAGATGAGCCATATTGGTAACTATGGCTTTATGCCTCAGACGACAGACTATAGCAATGAAGAATTTGCCAACATTGCCCAAGCTGGGATGGAATTTGAAACAGATGCTAGCGTAGCCTTGACCTTCTTTGACGATGCCCTGGTGGCAGCAGACGAGGAAGTCTTGGATCGTTTGGGTAAATTGCCACATTTAACAGCTGCCATTCGTCAGGCCAAAATCAAAAAAGCCCACTATCTTGGAGCAGATGTGGAGAAGGCCTTGACCAATCTCGGTGAAGTTTTCTACAGTCCGCAGGATATTTACACTAAGATGCGAGCTGGGGATTTTGAAATGGCTGACTTTGAAGCCCATGGCAAGACCTACAAAAACAGCTTTGTGACTTATGAGAACTTCTACCAAAACCATGAGGATGCTGAGGTTCGTGAGAAATCTTTCCGTTCCTTCTCAGAAGGTCTTCGTAAGCACCAAAATACGGCTGCAGCAGCCTATCTAGCCCAAGTCAAGTCTGAAAAACTACTGGCAGATATGAAGGGCTACGACTCAGTCTTTGATTATCTTCTAGCTGAGCAAGAAGTGGACCGTGCTATGTTTGATCGTCAGATTGACCTCATCATGAAGGATTTTGCGCCCGTTGCTCAGAGATATCTCAAGCATGTTGCCAAGGTAAATGGTCTTGAAAAGATGACCTTTGCAGACTGGAAATTGGACTTGGACAGCGCTCTGAATCCTGAGGTAAGTATCGACGATGCCTATGATTTGGTTATGAAGTCGGTAGAACCTTTGGGGCAAGAATATTGTCAGGAAGTTGCTCGCTATCAAGAAGAGCGCTGGGTGGACTTTGCTGCTAACAGTGGCAAGGATTCCGGCGGTTATGCGGCGGATCCATATCGCGTGCATCCTTATGTTCTCATGAGCTGGACAGGCCGTTTGAGCGATGTCTATACCTTGATTCATGAAATCGGGCATTCTGGTCAATTCATCTTTTCAGACAATCACCAAAGCTACTTTAATGCCCACATGTCGACCTACTATGTTGAAGCACCGTCAACCTTCAATGAATTACTCCTCAGTGACTACTTGGAGCACCAATCTGACGACCCACGTCAAAAACGCTTCGCTTTGGCTCACCGTTTGACAGATACATATTTCCATAATTTTATCACTCACCTATTAGAAGCAGCCTTCCAGCGCAAGGTTTATACACTGATTGAAGAAGGGGAGACCTTTGGAGCAAGCAAGCTCAACAGCATTATGAAGGAAGTTTTGACAGATTTTTGGGGAGATGCCATTGAGATTGATGATGATGCAGCTTTGACTTGGATGCGCCAAGCCCACTACTACATGGGCTTGTATAGTTACACTTACTCAGCAGGACTAGTCATCTCGACTGCGGGTTACCTTCATCTTAAAAACTCTGAAACCGGAGCTGAAGACTGGCTCAAACTCCTTAAATCAGGTGGTAGCAAGACACCGCTTGAGTCAGCTATGATTATCGGAGCAGATATCTCTACAGATAAACCACTCCGTGATACCATCCAATTCTTGTCTGACACAGTTGATCAGATTATCGCCTATAGTGCCCAGTTGGGAGAGTAAGGGGAATAGAAAGGTTGTTCTAGAATGATGTTTATGAGTTTGTTAAGCGTCATTCTATTTAGCTTAACTATAGCTATTTTCAAAAATGTCGTTGAAGGTCGTGATGTTAAATTTGAACTTGCTATAGAACTAGTATTGATAGTTAATTACTTCATTTTCTATCAGATTGTATTTAATTGAGAGAGCAAGCTATAAAGAAAATTGAATCTATTTATGGCTAGAGAAGATTATTTGTAAAATATAAATAATATGATTTGTATAGATAAGGTAAATATTTTAAAGAAAGGGTGATTTTATGAAAAAGGAACAAGTGTTGATTGGTTTGGGCGTTGCAACTGCAATGGTAACTGCTTTTAATGGTCATGCACAAGCTGATGAGGTTGTAAATAAACATTCGACTAAGTCAACTGTTAACCAATCAGAAACTAAAAAGGATGCTGACGTTTCAGAATCTGATGTAAAAAATGCGGAAATAAAACTGAATCAAACAATTGAGGAAGAAAAAAATGCTCAGAAGCTTGTTGATAAAATGCAACAAGAGTATACATCTACTGTGACAAATAAGAACAAAGCTGATGATGCTTTGAAACAAGCACAAAAATTTGCTAAACAAGCTAGTCCTGAAAAAATTAAAAATGTAGAAAAGGATCTTGTAGCCAAACAAGTAACTGTCAAGAAAACTGAAGATAGGTTGGCAGGGGCAAAACAAGATGAGAAACAAGCCCAAGCAAGTGTTGAAAAACAAGAAACAGTTGTTAATAAGGTAAAAACTCAAGTTGCTCAGAGAGCAGTTGATGTAAAAAAAGCACAAAATAAAGTAACAGAAGCAGAGAAAGCTTTTGATTGGAATACACTACGCGAGATTCAACAAGCAACTGAGAAATTGGATGCGAAAGTGAAAGCCAACCAAAATAAAGTAAGTTCTTTAGCGAGTTCAGTATCAAAAACAGAGCAAGAACGAAAAGCGCTTATAGAAAGAGGAAATAAGACACGTTCTACTCTTGAAAAGAATTTAAAATCTGCTGGGGATGAGTTCCATACAGTAACGGTTTCTCATGAGATTAAATCAAATTCTGTTAGTGAAAGTGAGTCTAAGACTCCTCCACTTGATGAAAAAACTTTCGTAGGAAGAGATGGTAAGACCAATTATGTTGCTGCGAACGAAGATGTGAATTTTAGTGGTGAAAGAACAGAAACAATTGTTGTAAAATCTAAGGATGATATCCATACTCCTCATGTGGTTGATTATAAGAAAGTTTCTGAATACGTTCGTAACTACTTAATCGAGTTGCGGAGAATAAATGGCATTGATATTCCAGTGCCATCTGTGACTGAAAAGGCTTTGAAATATGGAAAAGCTAGGGCAGATGAAATGGTGGCAAATGATAAACTGTCACATGATACAAAACTAAAAAATCAAGATTTTGGTTTTAAGGATGCAACAGAAAATGCTACAGCTGGTTCAGTTCCAGAAAAGAGTCGATTGAGTGAAAAAGAACTTGCTTATAAAGAGCTTCTATCTTACTTTAATGATTATAGTAATGCATCATTATATGGCGCATCAACTCCGAAAGAAGCAAATACTTTTAACTATGGCCATAGAATTCCCTTGCTTGCTGCATCAGGGACTGGATTTGCTCTTGGAGCATCTTCAAGTAAAAAAACAACTTTTGGAAATTATGGTGTAATGACTTTCATTAGTGAAGCAAAAGGTGTTTATGATACATTACCAACAGTGATTAGCCCATCTGAAAAAAGAAGCTATGTTTATAATGGTAAGACCTATTATTATAATCCAAGCAGTTCATATTTTTTAGCCAGAGCAGAAAATAAAGATGGTGATCCAGACCATAGTGAATTTTATTTTAACGGTAAACGTGTAAAATTTTTACCGAAGACAACTTTCCGTTATGTTTGGAATGAAATCACACATCCTAAAAATCCAGCTTATACAAAAGCTAAAGAGGCTCTGGATAGTTTCAATCGAAAACAAAAAAACGAAGAAACTTTAATGAGGGATAAACTTTCATCACTAAACAAAAATCTTACAATTGCTAAAACAACATTGAATACAGATCAAAAAAATCTGGATAAAACTAAAAAACGTCTTGCAGACTTAACAAAACAAAATCAGTCTAAGTTAAACGTTTTAAAATCTGCTCAATCTGAGTTGAGTAAACAACAAACTGCGTTAAATATTGCTAAATCTGAACTTTCGAAGCAAGAATCTCAATTAAATCGATTGAAAGCAATCAAAAATAATAAATCTCATGCTAGTAAGAATGCGGAACAGTCATTACTTAATGTCAAAAACGATTTGTTGAAAGCTCAACAATATGTTCTTGTCCTTAAAAATGCTCCAAGAAAACTCGAGGAAGCTAAAAAAAGTTTGATGATCGCTAAACAGAAGCTTGAGGAATTTAAAAAAGCACTTGAAAATGCAAATGCTAAACTAAAAAATGCAAAAGTTAAAAAGGAAAATGCTAAGAAAGAATACATCAAAGTATCTGAAGCATTAAAAGTAAGACTTGCTTCCAAAGGAAGTTGGATTCAATCATCTGGTCGTTGGTGGTATAGACATAACAATGGTTCCTATACATCCAATGGATGGGAACTAATTAATGGAAAATGGTATCATTTTGATCGCTCGGGCTGGATGCAGACTGGATGGGTTCAATCAGGTAGTTCGTGGTATTATCTCAGTGGTTCAGGGGATATGCAAACAGGATGGGTCAAATCAAGTGGCTCATGGTACTATTTGAATAACTCAGGCTCTATGCAAACAGGATGGTTCGCTGTTTCAGGGAAATGGTATTATGCTTACAGTTCTGGTGCTTTAGCAGTCAATACAACTACACCTGATGGATATCATGTCAATTACAATGGGGAATGGATTAAATAGAGAGTTCTGTGCTTTTTAAAAAGATTAATATAAACTCCTATTTTATTCAGTATAGTATAACCATCAAATATAGAGATTTACAACTAATTGCAATACATTAAAAATATACAATTTTTGAAAACAGTATTGCAACTGATACGAAATTTCCAATCAATTTTCTTGAAACCCTTTCCCTCTTTTGATAGACTAGTATCTAGTTTTGAAAAAAGGAGAAAGAGAATGAAAAAATTTGTCGCTGAGTTAATCGGTACGTTCATGCTTGTGTTCATCGGAACAGGAGCCGTTGTTTTTGGAAATGGCCTTGGTCACCTAGGGATTGCCTTTGCCTTTGGTCTGGCAATCGTGGTTGCAGCTTTCTCAATCGGAACTGTTTCAGGGGCTCACTTGAACCCAGCTGTTTCGATTGCTATGTTTGTAAACAAACGCTTGTCATCAAAAGACCTTGTCAACTACATCCTTGGACAAGTTGTTGGAGCCTTCATCGCTTCTGGCGCGGTATTCTTCCTCTTGGCTAACTCAGGTATGTCAACTGATAGTCTTGGTGAAAATGCCTTGGCAAACGGTGTCACTGTCTTTGGTGGTTTCTTGTTTGAAGTCATTGCAACTTTCTTGTTTGTCTTGGTTATCATGACTGTGACATCAGCAAGCAAGGGGAATGGCGCGATTGCTGGTTTGGTAATCGGTTTGTCCTTGATGGCGATGATTCTTGTGGGATTGAACATTACTGGGCTTTCAGTAAACCCAGCTCGTAGCTTGGCACCAGCTGTCTTGGTAGGTGGCGCAGCCCTTCAACAAGTTTGGATTTTCATCCTTGCCCCAATCGTTGGTGGAGTTCTTGCAGCCCTTGTTGCGAAAAACTTCCTTGGAACAGAAGAATAATTGAAACTCAAAAAGCCTTGCTCCTCATGATGAGGAACAGGGCTTTTTCGTATTATACTTTTCGAAAATCTCTTAAAACCACGTCAGCTTCCATCTGAAACCTCAAAACAGTGTTTTGAGCTGACTTCGTCGGTCTTATCTACAACCTCAAAGCAGTGCTTTGAGC
>NZ_KV831023.1:22445-65673 GCF_001836965.1 Streptococcus sp. HMSC063B03
TCCTAGTTTGCTCTTTGATTTTCATTGAGTATGAGTTTAACGGTTGTCAATTTTCTCTGGATAAAGGTCGTGTTGGAAGAGACGTTGTTCTGCTAAGCCTTCATACTTAGTTCCAGGCTTACCGTAGTTGTAGTAGGGGTCAATTGAGATGCCACCGCGCGGTGTGAATTTTCCCCAAACTTCTAAATAACGAGGGTCTAGCAAATTGACCAAGTCTTTCCCGATGGTGTTGATACAGTTTTCGTGGAAATCTCCGTGGTTTCGGTAGCTAAAGAGGTAGAGTTTGAGGGATTTTGACTCAACACAGAGCTTGTCAGGGATGTAGGAAATATAGATAGTTGCAAAGTCTGGCTGAGCAGTGATTGGGCACAGTGAGGTAAATTCAGGGCAGTTAAATTTGATGAAATAGTCATTTTCCACATGACGATTGTCAAAGGATTCGAGGACTTCTGGTTGATATTCAAAAATGTAGTTGGTTTCTTTGTTGCCGAGGAGGCTTAGGTTTTTCATTTCTTCTTGTTGTGACATGATTTTTTCTTTCTAATCTTAAACACCACGTTGGTTGTCGTAGAGGAGGGTATGCAGTTGAGGAAGGACGCGGACATTGCCCCAGCTATCGTCTGCAGCGATGCGTTCCCAAAGTTCTTTGAGACGGTCCAGTTGGTCTTGGACAATATTACCCGTAGCCTTGGGCTCAGGGTTTCCAGCCGATAAGAAGAGGACATCTGGTTGGTAACGTTCTTGTATGCCTTTAGCAAAGGCCAAATCTGCATCATCAAAGACAGGGATTTTAAAGGTGACCTTGTCTGGATCTAGTTGGGAAACGATAAAGTCCAAGGTCTCAAAGTTGACTTCCATCTTGGATGAAGGAGGTTTGGGACTGAGAGTAACTTGGTCGATGTTTTTTAACCAATTTTGCCAGCGGGAGCCTTGGGTCTCAACAGCCAGAGTGACACCACGTTCCTTGAGTTTAGTGACGAGTTCAGCCATGTTGGCTGCTAGGATAGCAGGATTTCCCCCAGATAGGGTTACATAGTCGTAGCTCCCCAATTTATCCAAGGCAGCAATGACCTCGTCAGCAGTCATACGAGTTGGCTTTTCAGAACCATCCCAAGTAAAGGCAGAATCGCACCAGTCGCAGTGGTAGTCGCAACCTGCAGTACGGACAAACATGGTTTTTTGCCCAATTGCACGGCCTTCACCTTGAAAGGTTGGCCCAAAAATTTCCAGAACTGGTAGTTTGAGGACACGTTCCCTAGTCATCTAACCACTCCCGTCTAAACTCTGCAAAGGCAGTCGGAGTCTCATAGAGGCGAACGTATTCCAAACGGAGACCACGTTCGTCTGGCAACTCTTGGTTCATGGTTTGGAAAATCCAGTAAACCATATTTTCAGCAGTCGTGTTCATATAGGGAAGAGTTTCATTGAGATAGCGATGATCCAAGTGGGGTTCTAAGTAGTTCTTGTAGATGGCTTTGATATCTCCAAAATCGTAGGCCATGCCACGTTCATCTAAAAATCCACTGACAGCAATCTGCAGACGATAGGTGTGGCCATGAAGGGATTTGCATTTTCCCTCATAGTGAAAGAGGTGGTGGGCAGCATCAAAGGTAAACTCTTTTGATACCAAGGTTCTGTGAGGATTGTAGACAAGAGACTCCCCGGTTTCCTGTTTGATTTCTTTGGGTGCAAAAAACATTAGGCCTCTCCTTTCTGTGAGAGATAAACATCAAGACCATGTTGACGTAGGTGGCAGGCTGGGCAATCTCCACAGCCACTTCCGATAATCCCGTTGTAGCAGGTTAAGGTCTTTTCACGAACATAGTCAAAGGCACCGAGTTGGTCGGATAATTCCCAAGTTTCAGCCTTATCTAGCCACATGAGAGGTGTTTGGATAACAAAGTCGTAATCCATGGCAAGGTTGAGGGTAACATTAAGGGATTTGACAAAGACATCTCGACAATCGGGGTAGCCTGAGAAGTCTGTCTCGCAGACACCTGTCACGATATCTTTAATGCCTCGTTGCTTAGCAAGAACTGCCGCAAAGGATAGAAAGAGGTGGTTGCGACCGTCAACAAAAGTATTGGGAACCTCTCCCTCTTTTTGCTCAATCTCTAGATCAGAAGTCAAGGCGTTTTCAGTGATTTGCCCCAGCAGAGACATATCTAGGATATGATGACGAATCCCCTGTTCCTTGGCGATTTCTCTAGCAACTTGAATTTCGAGATGATGGCGTTGGCCGTAGGCAAAGGTAACGGCTTCGACCGTTTCATAGTGTTCTTTAGCCCAAAAGAGGCAGGTTGTAGAATCTTGACCGCCACTAAAGACGACCAAGGCTGATTGACGTTTCATAATACTCCTTCCAAAATGGGGAATGTTCAGAGCACGCAAAAAGCTCCCTTGAGGGAGCTAAAAAATACCAAGTAGAGGTTTTTTTTAGCGATGGCATGTCCCAAACATCGTAATATTCTATCTACAGTCTAGCATATTTTTTGAAAAATGGCAAAGGGCAAGAAAAAAGAGACCAAAGAAAGTACTTGGTCTCTAATATGATTAGCTCAATTCAGCAACGATGGCCTTGATTTGTTCTGCTGTATGAACACCTGCAACTTGTTTCACTACTTGGCCGTCTTTTTTGAAGAGAAGAGTTGGGATAGACATGATTCCAAAAGCACGAGCTGTGTTTGGATTTTCATCAACATCCATTTTAACGATTTTCAAGACATCTTCTGAAAGTTCTTCAGACAATTTATCCAAGATTGGACCTTGCATACGACATGGACCACACCAAGTTGCCCAGAAGTCTACCAAGACCAAACCGTCTTTTGTTTCTTGTTCAAATGTTGCATCTGTAATTGCTTTTGCCATTGTATTTCTCCTTTTTTAGTTATATTGGCTTAAATCTTGTTTCATGAGATAGAAGAAGACATCTCCATAAGTCCCATGGTAGTCCAAATCATGACCGTTGTATGTTAATTTTTGGACAGGATAGTAGTCTGCGACGCCGATAAGGCAAGCTTGTTGCGAACGATCAAAGTCTTCATAAGAATCGAAGGTTACAGTTCTTTCGTTCTTGCTGGCATCTAGATAGGTAATTTCAATCATGTTTAAAACTCCTTTGTTTAATGATGATTTCATTTTACTCCTTGTAAAAGAGAATGTCAAGAAAAATGATTGCGCACGCAACTTTTTCTAAAATCATCTTAAATCAAGAAATCCAAACCAGTTTCCAAGCTTGCTTCGACAGCCTTTTGTAGAGAGGCCAGTGTCTTTTGCCCATCACTTGTCAGGCAGATAAAACTAGAGCGTCTATCTTGATCACAACACCTGCGACTAAGCAGACCGCAATTTTTGGCTTCCAAGCGAGCCACCATCCGAGAAACAGCGCTCGGGCTCAGATGAAGTTTATCTGGCAGGTCAATTTGGCGTAGAGATTTTTCTTGAGTCAAGTCCAGATAGTAGAGCAGGTAGAACTCTTTCAAGGTCAGACTTTGCTCGCTCTGCTGGCAAATAGTCTCTTCCAAGAGACTTTCAATTTCTTTCTGACGCCGATTGAAGTCAAACCATTTTTCTAAATAGGTCATAGTATCTCCTTTCTTTTTAGAGTTATAAGATAGAAGAATGTCCATTAACGGACAGTCTCTGCATCACAAGATGAATGCGCATGCAATAATTATACTACTTTTCAAAAGAGCTGGCAAGAAAGACGCAGGCATCTTTTATCCTAAATCATGCCTGTTTTCACAAGTCAAGAATTGTTTGTATCCCCTTTCCTTTCTAATTTTTATTATCCCTTGTGCATTTCCTTGAAATTTTCTGAAAAAAGAGTAAACTGGTATGCAAGAAGTCTATTTCGTGGAGTATAGGATGAAATTATATGTTCAATTAATGATTCTCTTTGTGATTTCTCTAATCGGAGAGGGGATCTCTAGTTTCTTTCATTTGCCCATCCCAGGCAGTATTATCGGTTTGATTATTCTCTTTCTAGCCCTACAATTCAAGTGGCTGAGAACTAGGCATGTCAATATGGTGGGGAATTTCTTGCTGGCCAATATGACCATTCTCTTTTTGCCGCCAGCAGTGGGAATCATGGAGAAGTTTGATGTGATTGCTCCCTATCTTTTGCCAATTGTTTTGATTGTCTTTTTTGCAGCAGTCATCAATATTATCCTCATAGCCTTGGTAGTTCAGTTTATCAAACGACGGTTTGAGGGAGATTATGAGAAAGGAGATGCCAAATGAGTGAATTTGTTTCCAATCCCCTGTTTGGGATTGCCCTGTCTATCCTAGCTTATCTAGTAGGAATGCTGATTTACAGACGTTTTCCCCATCCATTGACAACTCCCTTGCTTTTGTCAGCTGTTTTCATTATCATCTTTCTAAAGGTGACGGGTATTTCTTACCAAGATTACTACCAAGGTGGGGTTTATTTGAACAACTTGATTGTTCCATCGACCGTGGCTCTAGGGATTCCGCTTTATAAGAGTTTTCACTTGATGAAGCACCATGCACGGAGTATTCTCTTTGGTAGTCTGTTAGCAGTAGTTGTCAATACCTCTTTCACAGCCTTTGTAGCTAAGATTTTTGGAATGGACTTTTTCCTAGCCATTTCTCTCTTTCCTAAGTCAGTAACAACCGCTATGGCAGTGGGAATCACAGAAAAATTGCAAGGCTTGACGACCGTGACTTTGGTGGTTGTAGTGGCAACTGGGATTTTAACCAGTGTCATCGGCCCAACCCTTTTGAAGTGGTTGAAAATTGACGACCCAGTAGCAGTTGGTCTTTCCCTTGGAGGAACAGGTCATGCAGTCGGAACAGGGACAGCCTTCCGATACGGCTCTGTAGCAGGAGCCATGGGTGGCTTGGCTATCGGTGTCACAGGTATTCTCTATGTCTTTGTCAGCCCTATTGTAGCCAGTTTGATATTGAGTTAAATCAAAACCCAGCTTTCTAGCTGGGCATTTTTTATTGCAAATTAACCTTATTTCTCAAAATATAGTAGGTTCCGAGATAAAAGATAGCTATGAATATGAGTTCTTCAACAATGCCTACGCTTGCTCCCATATAGAAATTATCATTGAATCCTGCAAGTGAATTAATATAGAAGTTAGTACTGGTATTGAAGAAAACTTCAATAAATCCAATGACGATTTGGATACCGATGTAGGCTGCAACAGCGAGTGCTGTACGGTATTCATTGAAAAGTTGTCCGATGGAAATAGCCAAGTAGATGCAGAGGATTCCAGAAATGGTATTTAGTAGGAAGGATAAGACAGTAAGACCAAAGCCGGTAAAATGTTCTGCAACAAATGACAGAAGAGTAGAAAGTTGAACTTCATCAGAATTTGTTGATAATAAGATAATATAGACACATAGGAGTAAGACAGCAGTGCTAATCAACGACCAGATAAAGGCACCGATTAGTTTGGCTGTGATGATATGGTGTTCAGAAACTGGCAAGGTTAAAGTCAGATAGCCTTGTCGGTCATAGACACTTCCTTTGAATCGTTTAATAATCAAGAAGATAGTTGAAATCACAAGTGTAACCATCAAACCACCAAAGACAGTAGATAGAAAAAAAAGTAGAACAGATAGATTTTTTTCAGGTAGTTTGATTAAGGATTGTGTCTGAATTCCAATAAGAACAGAGAGGAAGAGAACAGCACCATAAAGAGCTAAATACCACTTGTTAACATTTTTAAATTCGTAGCGAACTAAATTCCAAAACATAATAATCTCCTTTGCTTAGGCCTTAAATTCCTGACGGAAGAGTTGGTCAATGGATTCACCTGACTCATAGCGAATATCATCTACATTTCCTTGACGGACGACTTTTCCGTCTTTGAGGAAAACAATTTCATCCAAGATTGGCTCGATATCAGAAATCAAGTGGGTAGAAATCAAAACGGTAGAAGTTGGTGAGTAGTTATTGATAATGGTATTGAGGATATACTCACGGGCTGCTGGGTCCACTCCACCAATGGGTTCGTCTAGAACGTAGAGACGAGCATCACGGCTCATAACCAAAATCAGTTGTACCTTTTCCTTGTTTCCTTTTGATAGTTTCTTGAGACGACTATTTTCATCAATACCTAGGTCTGCAAGTAGATGATGGGCACGTTCCAGATTGAAATCTTTATAGAAGGTCTTGAAGTAGGTTAGGGCTTCTTTGACCTTCATTTGCTCATTGAGATAGGTCGTATCAGGCAAATACGCTACGATGGCCTTGGTTGCTGGACTTGGGTCCATATCGTTGATAAGGACACGTCCTTGATCTGGTTGTAAGAGGCCATTGATTAGTTTAATCAGGGTTGTTTTTCCTGAACCGTTTGGCCCAAGGAGACCAACAATTTTTCCAGCTGGAATGTCAAGAGAAACATTTTCAAGGGCTGGGGTTGCTCCATAAGATTTGGATACATTTTCAAATGCTAGTAATGACATAGGCTTAAACTCCTTTAATATAATCGCCGACTACGCCTGGTAGTTCTTCTTTTTCATAGCCAAAATGGGTCATGGAGGAAACGAAGTGTTCCAATTCTTCTTCTGATAATTGTTTGCGCGATTGGGTGATTAGCTCCTTATCCTCAGTCACAAATCGTCCAGTTGTACGCTTACTGTAGACAAATCCTTCTCGTTCGAGGTCTGACAAGGCTCTTTGGATGGTGTTTGGATTGACACCGGCCTCGCTAGCCAGCTCTCTCACGGTTGGAAGTTGTTGATTGGGTTCCAGTGTATGGGAAACAATCTGAAGCTTGATTTTCTCCATAATCTGTAAATAAATGGGTTTTTTATTGTCAAATGTCCAGGACATCTTGGTCTCCTTTCTTTTATCCTTTTGTCTTAATTAAATAATACAACAAAACAAAAAACTTGTCAAGCAAAAAGAAGAATTGTTTTGGGAATCGTTTAAAAAATGGTATAATGAAAAGAAAACGATAAGGAGGGAAAGGATGCGTTGTCCAAAATGTGGGGCTACCAAGTCAAGTGTTATCGATAGTCGCCAAGCAGAAGAAGGGAACACCATTCGTAGAAGACGTGAGTGCGACGAATGCCAGCACCGTTTTACAACCTACGAACGAGTAGAAGAAAGAACCTTAGTGGTTGTTAAAAAAGATGGCACACGGGAACAATTCTCCAGAGATAAAATCTTTAATGGGATTATCCGCTCAGCCCAGAAACGTCCTGTGTCAAGTGATGAAATCAACATGGTAGTCAATCGTATCGAACAGAAACTCCGTGGTCGAAATGAAAATGAAATTCAAAGTGAGGACATTGGTTCACTCGTCATGGAGGAGTTGGCTGAGTTAGATGAGATTACCTATGTACGTTTTGCCAGTGTCTATCGTAGTTTTAAGGATGTCAGTGAGCTAGAGAGCTTGCTCCAACAAATCACCCAGTCCTCTAAAAAGAAAAAGGAAAGATAAATGAAGCCAATTGACCGTTTTTCTTATCTAAAGAATAATCGGGTGTCGCAAGATACCTCATCTCTGGTACAGTGCTACCTCCCGATTATCGGTCAGGAGGCACTGAGCCTTTATCTTTATACAATCAGTTTTTGGGATAATGGTAGAAAGGAATACCTCTTTTCAAGCATTCTCAATCATCTCAACTTTGGGATGGATAGACTGATAAAATCCCTGAAAATCCTATCTGCTTTCAATCTCTTAACACTCTATCAAAAAGGGGATACCTATCAGCTAGCCCTCCATGCTCCTCTATCTAGTCAGGACTTCTTAGAACATCCTGTTTATCGCAGACTTTTGGAGAAAAAGATTGGCGATGCAGCGGTGGAGGATTTGAAGGTTGAAAGTGCTGACGGTGAAGTAATACCCGTCTCACTCAATCAAGTCTTTCCAGATTTGGCAGAACTAGGAAGTCAAGAAGACCTTGGTTTCAAGAAGAAAGTGGCCAACGATTTTGACTTGGACCATTTTCGTCAGCTGATGGCTCGAGATGGACTTCGCTTTGCGGATGAGCAGTCCGATGTCTTAAACCTCTTTGCCATCGCCGAGGAGAAGAAATGGACTTGGTTTGAGACCTATCAATTGGCCAAGTCAACAGCTGTTTCCCAGGTTATTTCAACCAAACGCATGCGGGAAAAAATCGCTCAAAAACCGATTTCTTCTGACTTTAATCCTAAGGAAGCAACCATTATCAAAGAAGCCAAAAGTAAAACTGCCCTGCAGTTCTTGGCAGAAATCAAGCAAACACGCAAGGGAACCATTACCCAAACAGAAAGAGACCTCTTGCAACAGATGGCTAGCTTGGGCTTACTGGACGAAGTCATCAATATCATTCTCTTGTTGACCTTTAATAAGGTAGATTCGGCAAATATCAATGAGAAATATGCCATGAAAGTAGCCAATGACTATGCCTATCAAAAGATTCATTCGGCAGAAGAGGCAGTCATGCGAATCCGTGAGCGAGGGCAGAAGAGCCAGGCTCAAAAGACTAGTAAACCGAGTCCTACCAAGTCCAATGTACCCAAGTGGAGCAATCCAGATTATAAAAATGAAACCAGCGAGGAAACTCGTCTGGAACTAGAACGTAAGAAACAAGAACTATTAGCTCGATTAGAAAAAGGAGGAGATTAGATGGAAAGTGTCGGAGACGTACTCAAGCGTCAACCTAGCCGTTTTCATTATCAAGATTTGGTCCAGAAAATCATGAAGGATCCTGATGTTGCGGCCTTTATCCAGCAAGAATCCCTGACTCCAGAGGAATTAAATCGCAGTATCTCCAAGTTTAATCAGTACATCACCGAGCGAGACAAGTTTCTTCGTGGGGATACGGATTATATTGCCAAAGGCTACAAGCCGATTTTGGTTATGAATCATGGCTATGCGGATGTTTCTTACGAAGAAACTCCTGAACTAATTGCAGCGGAAAAGGAAGCGGCTATTAAGAACCGTCTCAAGTTAATCAATCTGCCAGCTAGTCTTAAAAAAGTAAGTTTTGCGGATGTTGATGCAGATGATGAGAAACGTTTCACTGTTTTTCAACGTTTGGTTGAATTTTCAGAAGCCTATCCTCATGTCCGTAAAGGTCTCTATCTCTATGGAGACTTTGGAGTTGGAAAGAGCTTTATGGTGGCTGCCCTAGCCCATGATTTATCAGAAAAACGTGGTGTTTCATCCACTCTCCTCCACTATCCTAGCTTTGTCATTGATGTCAAAAATGCTATCGGTGATGGCAATGTCAAGACCTTGGTGGATGAGCTTAAGCTTTCTGAAGTCCTGATTTTAGATGATATTGGTGCCGAGCAATCAACACCTTGGGTGCGTGATGAAATCCTGCAGGTCATTCTCCAATATCGGATGCAGGAAAATTTACCGACCTTTTTCACTTCTAACTTCAACTTTGAAGAATTGGAGCAGCATTTCGCTAAAGGGAAACATGGAAATGACGAAACCTGGGAAGCCAGACGCGTCATGGAACGCATCCGTTATTTGGCTGAGGAGACTCGTTTAGAAGGAGTAAACCGTCGATGACAGAAACGATTAAACTGATGAAAGCTCATAAGTCTGTTCGAAGATTTAAGGAACAAGTCCTTCCTCAAGAAGACTTGACTGAAATCCTGACAGCAGCCCAGATGGCCTCGTCTTGGAAGAATTTCCAATCCTACTCTGTGATTGTGGTACGAAGTCAAGAAAAGAAAGATGCCTTGTATGAATTGGTGCCTCAAGAAGCCATTCGCCAGTCAGCTGTTTTTCTTCTCTTTGTCGGGGATTTGAACCGAGCAGAAAAGGGAGCACGACTCCATACGGATACCTTCCAACCTCAAGGTGTAGAAGGTCTCTTGATTAGTTCGGTCGATGCGGCCCTTGCAGGTCAAAATGCCCTGCTTGCAGCTGAGAGCTTGGGCTATGGTGGTGTCATTATTGGCTTGGTGCGGTACAAGTCAGAAGAAGTAGCAGAACTCTTTAATTTGCCTGACTACACCTATCCTGTCTTTGGGATGGCACTAGGACTACCAAATGAAGAACATGAAGTCAAACCTCGCTTGCCATTGCATCAAGTGGTGTTTGAGGAAGAATATCAAGAACAGTCAACTGAGGCAATCGAAGCTTATGACCGTGTACAGGCTGACTATGCTGGAGCGCGTGCGACCACAAGCTGGAGTCAGCGTCTAGCAGAACAGTTTGGTCAAGCTGAACCAAACTCAACTAGAAAAAATCTTGAACAGAAGAAGTTATTGTAGAAAGTGAGAAATTATGGCCCTACCAACTATTGCCATTGTAGGACGTCCCAATGTTGGGAAATCAACCCTATTTAATCGGATCGCTGGTGAGCGAATCTCCATTGTAGAGGATGTCGAAGGCGTGACACGTGACCGTATCTATGCAACGGGTGAGTGGCTCAATCGTTCTTTTAGCATGATTGATACAGGAGGAATCGATGATGTCGATGCTCCTTTCATGGAACAAATCAAGCACCAGGCAGAAATTGCCATGGAAGAAGCAGATGTTATCGTCTTTGTCGTGTCTGGTAAGGAAGGAATTACTGATGCAGACGAATACGTAGCCCGTAAGCTTTATAAGACCCACAAACCAGTTATCCTCGCAGTTAACAAGGTGGACAACCCTGAGATGCGAAATGATATCTATGATTTCTATGCTCTTGGTTTGGGTGAACCACTGCCTATCTCATCTGTCCATGGGATTGGTACAGGGGATGTGCTAGATGCTATCGTAGAAAATCTTCCAAATGAATATGAGGAAGAAAACCCAGATGTCATTAAGTTTAGCTTGATTGGTCGTCCCAACGTTGGAAAATCAAGCTTGATCAATGCTATTTTGGGAGAAGACCGTGTCATTGCCAGTCCAGTTGCTGGAACAACGCGTGACGCTATTGATACCCACTTTACAGATACAGATGGTCAAGAGTTTACCATGATTGATACGGCTGGTATGCGTAAGTCTGGGAAGGTTTATGAAAATACCGAGAAATATTCTGTCATGCGTGCCATGCGTGCGATTGACCGTTCAGATGTGGTCTTGATGGTCATCAATGCGGAAGAAGGTATTCGTGAATACGATAAGCGTATCGCAGGATTTGCCCATGAAGCTGGTAAAGGGATGATTATCGTGGTCAACAAGTGGGATACACTTGAAAAAGACAACCACACTATGAAAAACTGGGAAGAAGATATCCGTGAGCAGTTCCAATATCTACCTTACGCACCGATTATCTTTGTATCAGCTTTGACCAAGCAACGTCTCCACAAACTTCCTGAGATGATCAAGCAAATCAGCGAAAGTCAAAATACACGTATTCCATCAGCCGTCTTGAACGATGTGATTATGGATGCTATTGCCATTAACCCAACACCGACAGACAAAGGGAAACGCCTTAAGATTTTCTATGCGACCCAAGTGGCAACTAAACCACCAACCTTTGTCATCTTTGTCAACGAAGAAGAACTCATGCACTTTTCTTACCTGCGTTTCTTGGAAAATCAAATCCGCAAGGCCTTTGTCTTTGAAGGAACACCGATTCATCTCATCGCAAGAAAACGTAAATAAAAAAGCAGAATCTGGAATGACATTTCCAGATTTTTTTGATAGAATGAAGTTGAAGAAAGCGCTATCAAAAAGAGGTGTTGATGATGGAACATTTGTTTAAATTGTTAATCTTATTACCCTGTTTTTACTTTTTCAGCTGGATTGAAAAGGCCAACATAGATAGTAAATTTTTCCCAATTTTTTACTATTTTTACTGGATTTACATCACCCTCTATGCTCTTTTTAGCCTTGCTTGGACAGTTTTTTCAGTCCTGCTTTTCAATATCGTCTTGAGAAATGTGGCAGATATCAAGCTTTGGGGCATTTGGCTATTATTACTATTTATTGCTTTTGCTAGTGACTGGTTAGACTATATCTGTTTCAAAAAAATGTTTCGCTTGAGACGGGAACTAGGGAAGTCTAACGGTGGAAGGCATTGATTTATACTCTTCGAAAATCTCTTTAAACCACGTCAACGTCGTCTTGGATTATATATGTAACTGACTTCGTTAGTTCTATCTGCAACCTCAAAACTGTGTTTTGAGCTGACTTCGTCAGTCTTATCTACAACCTCAAAGCAGTGCTTTGAGCAACCTACGGCTAGTTTCCTAGTTTGCTCTTTGATTTTCATTTAGTATTATATTACTTTCTATTTGTAGGAGGTGGCTTATGGAACATCTAAAATCATTTATTACACGCTATTCTAAGGTCTATATTGGTTTAGTTCTGTTGATCTGGATTGCTTTCTTCTTTGTCCCTTGGGATAAAGAAGTTCTGGGGATATCTATCAATCTCTTCAATATGCAGAAAGTCTTGCTAGTTTTTGGTATTCTGTCTATTTTGATGGCCTTGCTGTCCAAGAAAGTCAGTCTCTTTGTTTTTGGATTGATCTGCTGTTTTTCTCTTTGGATAAATCTATTTATCCTATTTGCGATTTTGCCGATTTTTGTTGGCAATTAAATCATCATAAAAGTCAGAGAGGTTAGCTTGGAAACTAGCCTCTTTTTCCTTTTCAAAATGGGGATTCTTCCTTGAAAATAATCAGTAATTGTGCTAAAATTAAAAGAACATTCTAAAATATTCGGAATTTAAAGTAAGGAAAAACATGGCTAATATTTTAAAAACAATTATCGAAAATGATAAAGGAGAAATCCGTCGTCTGGAAAAGATGGCTGACAAGGTTTTCAAATACGAAGACCAAATGGCTGCTTTGACAGATGACCAACTAAAAGCAAAAACAGTTGAATTTAAAGAACGTTATCAAAATGGAGAATCACTGGATTCACTGCTTTATGAAGCATTTGCGGTTGTCCGTGAGGGTGCCAAACGTGTCCTAGGTCTCTTTCCATATAAGGTTCAGGTCATGGGAGGGATCGTTCTTCACCATGGTGACGTGCCAGAGATGCGTACAGGGGAAGGGAAAACCTTGACTGCGACTATGCCGGTATACCTCAATGCCCTTTCAGGCAAAGGGGTTCACGTAGTTACGGTCAATGAATACCTGTCAGAACGTGACGCGACTGAGATGGGTGAATTGTACTCATGGCTTGGTTTGTCAGTAGGGATTAACTTGGCTGCCAAATCTCCAATGGAGAAAAAAGAAGCCTATGAGTGTGATATTACCTACTCAACTAACTCAGAAATCGGATTTGACTACCTTCGCGACAACATGGTCGTTCGCGCTGAAAACATGGTACAACGTCCGCTTAACTATGCCTTGGTCGATGAGGTTGACTCAATCTTGATTGACGAGGCCCGTACACCTTTGATCGTATCAGGTGCTAACGCAGTTGAAACCAGTCAGCTCTACCACATGGCAGACCACTATGTAAAATCTTTGGACAAAGACGACTACATCATCGATGTGCAGTCTAAGACTATTGGTTTGTCTGATTCAGGGATTGACAAGGCTGAAAGCTACTTCAAACTTGAAAACCTCTATGACATCGAAAACGTAGCTTTGACTCACTTTATCGATAACGCCCTTCGTGCCAACTACATCATGCTTCTCGATATTGACTATGTGGTGAGCGAAGAACAAGAAATCTTGATCGTTGACCAATTTACAGGTCGTACCATGGAAGGTCGTCGTTATTCTGATGGCTTGCACCAAGCTATTGAAGCTAAAGAAGGTGTGCCAATTCAGGATGAAACCAAGACATCTGCCTCAATCACCTACCAAAACCTTTTCCGTATGTACAAGAAATTGTCTGGTATGACGGGTACAGGTAAGACTGAGGAAGAAGAATTCCGTGAAATTTACAACATTCGTGTTATTCCAATCCCAACCAACCGTCCTGTTCAACGTATTGACCACTCAGACCTTCTTTATGCAAGTATTGAGGCTAAGTTTAAGGCAGTTGTCGAAGATGTTAAGGCTCGTTACCAAAAAGGTCAGCCTGTCTTGGTTGGTACAGTAGCGGTTGAAACTAGTGACTACATTTCTAAGAAATTGGTCGCAGCTGGCGTTCCTCACGAAGTCTTGAACGCAAAAAACCACTATAAAGAAGCTCAAATCATTATGAATGCTGGTCAACGTGGTGCTGTTACCATTGCGACTAACATGGCCGGTCGTGGTACCGACATCAAGCTTGGTGAAGGGGTTCGCGAACTTGGAGGACTTTGTGTTATTGGTACAGAACGCCATGAAAGCCGTCGTATCGATAACCAGCTTCGTGGACGTTCAGGTCGTCAAGGAGACCCAGGTGAGTCACAATTCTACCTATCTCTTGAAGATGACTTGATGAAACGTTTTGGTTCTGAACGCTTGAAGGGAATCTTTGAACGTCTCAACATGTCTGAAGAGGCGATTGAGTCTCGTATGTTGACACGTCAGGTTGAGGCAGCGCAAAAACGTGTTGAAGGAAATAACTACGATACTCGTAAACAAGTCCTTCAATACGATGACGTCATGCGTGAACAACGTGAAATTATCTACGCTCAACGTTACGACGTCATCACTGCAGATCGTGACTTGGCACCTGAAATTCAGGCTATGATCAAACGCACGATTGGTCGTGTCGTTGATGGTCATGCGCGTGCCAAACAAGATGAAAAACTAGAGGCAATTTTGAACTTTGCTAAGTACAACTTGCTTCCAGAAGATTCTATTACGATGGAAGACTTGTCAGGCTTGTCTGATAAGGCCATCAAGGAAGAGCTTTTCCAACGTGCCTTGCAAGTTTACGATAGTCAGGTTTCAAAACTACGCGATGAAGAAGCAGTCAAGGAATTCCAAAAAGTCTTGATTCTACGAGTGGTGGATAACAAGTGGACAGATCATATCGATGCCCTCGATCAATTGCGTAACGCGGTTGGGCTTCGTGGCTATGCTCAGAACAACCCTGTTGTTGAGTATCAGGCAGAAGGTTTCCGTATGTTTAATGACATGATTGGTTCGATTGAGTTTGATGTGACACGTTTGATGATGAAAGCCCAAATTCATGAACAAGAAAGACCACAAGCAGAACACCATATCAGTACAACAGCGACTCGCAATATCGCTGCCCACCAAGCAAATATGCCTGAAAATCTGGATTTGAGCCAGATTGGACGGAATGAACTTTGCCCATGTGGTTCTGGTAAGAAGTTTAAAAACTGTCACGGTAAAAGACAATAAAATGAGATAGTTTAGAGGCGGATACCTTGTGAAAAGTAAATTTTTACTTGGTATCCGTTTGATTTATAAGGAGATGAGTTATGGTATTTACAGCAAAAAGTCCTAAAATTAATATTGAAGAAGTTCGTGCCTTATCAAAATTAGAAGGCCAAGCTTTGGAGAGAAAATCTCAGCGCGATCAAGAGCTAGAAGCCATTATACGTGGAGAAGACCAGCGGATTCTCTTGGTAATTGGGCCATGCTCATCTGACAATGAAGAAGCTGTTCTTGAGTACGCTAAGCGTTTGGCAGCTTTGCAAGAAGAAGTAGCAGACCGTATCTTTATGGTTATGCGTGTTTATACTGCTAAACCCCGTACCAACGGAGATGGCTATAAGGGCTTGATTCATCAGCCTAATGCGACAGAAGCGCCTAGTCTTATCAATGGAATAAAAGCTGTTCGCCATCTTCATTATCGTGTTATCACAGAAACAGGTATGACAACAGCTGATGAAATGCTTTATCCTGAAAATCTTCCGCTTGTGGATGATTTGATTTCTTACATGGCGGTTGGTGCTCGTTCGGTTGAAGACCAGCAACACCGCTTTGTGGCAAGCGGGGCAGATTTCGCGACTGGCTTTAAAAATCCAACCTCTGGAAATCTCAATGTTATGTTTAATGGGATTTATGCTGCTCAAAACAAACAAAGTTTCCTTTTCCTAGGAAAAGAAGTGGAAACAACTGGGAACCCGCTTTCGCACGCCATTCTTCGTGGAGCAATTAATGAGTATGGTAAGAATATTCCTAACTACTACTATGATAATTTGATGGATACCATTGCCCAGTATGAGAAGATGGGCTTGGAAAATCCTTTTATCATCGTCGATACCAATCATGACAATTCTGGTAAGCAACATATGGACCAAATTCGAATTGTCCGCCAGACCTTGATTAACCGTGATTGGAATGAAAAAATCAAGCAGTATGTTCGTGGCTTTATGATTGAGTCTTATCTAGAAGACGGTCGTCAGAACGAACCGGAAGTATTTGGCAAGTCTATCACAGACCCTTGCCTTGGCTGGGAGAATACGGAAGTCCTCGTCAGAGAAATCTACCAAACGTTAGGAGAATAAGATGGCATTTATTGAAAAAGGTCAAGAAATCGATATTGAAGCAATCAAGGCAGAAACTCAATTGTCTGTGGAAGCCTTGCGATTAAAGGATCGTCGTGATAGAGAATTGGCAGACATTATTTCAGGAGAAGATGACCGTATCCTTTTGGTGATTGGTCCTTGCTCTTCTGATAATGAAGAGGCTGTCTTGGAATATGCCCGCCGTTTATCAGCTTTGCAGAAGAAGGTTGCGGACAAGATTTTCATGGTTATGCGTGTTTATACAGCTAAACCACGCACCAACGGAGACGGTTATAAAGGTTTGGTTCACCAGCCAGATACTTCTAAGGCTCCAAGTTTAATTAACGGCTTGCAGGCTGTGCGCCAGTTGCACTACCGCGTGATTACAGAGACTGGTTTGACAACGGCAGATGAGATGCTTTATCCGTCAAATCTGGTCTTGGTAGATGATTTGGTCAGCTACCATGCTGTTGGGGCTCGTTCTGTGGAAGACCAAGAGCACCGCTTTGTGGCTTCAGGAATTGATGCACCAGTCGGAATGAAAAATCCAACCTCTGGAAATCTTGGTGTTATGTTTAATGGCATCTATGCCGCTCAAAATAAACAGACCTTCCTTTTCCATGGGCAAGAAGTTGAGACTTCAGGAAATCCCTTGGCTCACGTCATCCTTCGTGGTGCAGTCAATGAGTATGGGAAAAATGAGCCTAACTTTTACTATGAAACCTTGCTAAATGCCATTGAACGCTATGAAGCCATGGGACTTGAAAATCCCTTTATCCTCATCGATACCAACCATGATAACTCAGGAAAGCAATATATGGAGCAGATTCGAATTGTTCGTCAGACCTTGCAAAATCGTGATTGGAATGAGAAAATCAAAAAGACGGTTAGAGGATTTATGATTGAATCTTACCTAGCAGATGGTCGTCAAAACCAACCAGAGGTCTTTGGTTGCTCTATTACGGATCCTTGCTTGGGTTGGGAAAATACAGAGGCCTTGGTAGAAGAGATTTATGCTACCTTGACAAAATAAGTGAAAAGGATGGAGTTGGGGAATCTCAACTCCTTTTGATGAGAATGATAGTTGGACACGGAATTGATATCGAAGAATTGGCTTCGATAGAACGCGCAGTTACACGACATGAAGGATTTGCTAAGCGCGTGCTGACCGCTAATGAAATGGAACGGTTTAACAGTCTTAAAGGGCGCAGGCAAATCGAATATTTGGCTGGTCGCTGGTCGGCTAAAGAAGCCTTTTCCAAGGCCATGGGAACGGGTATTGGAAAGCTCGGTTTTCAGGATTTGGAAGTCTTGAATAATGAACGCGGGGCGCCTTATTTTAGTCAGTCACCATTTTCAGGAAAGATTTGGCTGTCTATCAGCCATACAGATCAGTTTGTGACAGCCAGTGTCATTTTGGAGGAAAATCATGAAAGCTAGTCCACATAGACCAACCAAGGCTCTGATTCATCTGGGAGCTATTCGACAAAATATTCAGCAAATGGGGGCTCATATACCTCAAGGAACGCTTAAATTTGCAGTAGTCAAGGCTAATGCTTATGGGCATGGGGCTGTTGCTGTTGCGACGGCGATTCAGGATGAAGTTGATGGCTTTTGCGTTTCCAATATCGATGAAGCCATTGAACTCAGACAGGCTGGACTCAGGAAGAAAATCCTCATTTTAGGAGTTTCTGAAATCGAAGCTGTTTCTCTTGCTAAAGAATACGACATCACCTTGACTGTGGCTGGACTGGAGTGGATCCAAGCCCTCTTAGATAGGGAAGCAGACCTATCAGGTTTGACAGTCCACCTCAAGATTGACTCAGGCATGGGACGGATTGGTTTTAGAGAGGCTAGTGAGGCTGATCAGGCTCAAGACTTGCTCAGACAACATGGTGCTGGTGTTGAAGGGATTTTTACCCACTTTGCTACTGCAGACGAGGAATCAGATGACTACTTTAATGCCCAGTTAGAACGGTTTAAAACTATTTTGGCCAGTATGAAAGGTCTTCCAGAGCTGGTTCATGCCAGCAATTCTGCAACGACTCTTTGGCATGCAGAGACTATTTTTAACGCGGTTCGTATGGGAGATGCCATGTATGGTCTTAATCCTAGCGGAGAGGTTTTGGACCTACCCTATGACTTGATTCCGGCCTTGACCTTGGAGTCTGCTATGGTCCATGTCAAGACAGTTCCAGCTGGAGCTTGTATGGGCTACGGAGCTACCTATCAGGCGGATAGCGAGCAAGTCATCGCGACCGTGCCAATCGGCTATGCGGATGGTTGGACACGAGATATGCAAAATTTCGCTGTCTTGGTAGATGGGCAAGCTTGCCCAATCGTTGGGAGAGTATCTATGGACCAAATCACCATTCGTCTGCCTAAACTTTATCCGCTGGGAACAAAAGTTACACTAATTGGTTCCAACGGTGACAAGGAAATCACAGCTACTCAGGTAGCGACCTACCGTGGCACTATTAACTATGAGGTGGTTTGTCTCCTCAGCGACCGCATTCCGAGAGAATATTATTAGAAAAGAAAGGAGTGGAGCATGAATCTACATCAACCCTTGCATGTCTTACCTGGTGTGGGACCAAAGTCAGCAGAAAAATACGCCAAACTAGGAATTGAAAACTTGCAAGACCTCTTGCTCTACTTTCCTTTCCGTTATGAAGACTTTAAAACCAAGCAGGTGCTGGAGCTAGAAGACGGTGAGAAGGCGGTTCTTTCTGGTCAGGTCGTGACTCCTGCTAGTGTCCAGTATTATGGTTTCAAGCGCAATCGTCTGCGTTTTAGCCTCAAGCAAGGAGAAGTCGTTTTTGCGGTGAATTTCTTTAACCAGCCCTATCTAGCTGATAAGATAGAGTTGGGAGCAACCCTTGCCGTCTTTGGAAAATGGGACCGTGCCAAGGCTAGTTTGACTGGGATGAAGGTCCTGGCTCAGGTGGAAGATGACCTCCAGCCTGTTTATCGCTTGGCTCAGGGAATCAGTCAGGCCAGTCTGGTCAAGGTCATCAAGATGGCTTTTGATCAGGGACTGGATCTCTTGATTGAGGAAAATCTTCCCCAGTCTTTGCTGGACAAATACAAACTCATGTCCCGTTGTCAGGCAGTCCGAGCTATGCATTTTCCAAAGGATTTGGCAGAATACAAGCAGGCCCTTCGCCGTATCAAGTTTGAGGAACTCTTTTATTTCCAAATGCAATTGCAGATGCTCAAGTCTGAAAATAGAGTTCAGGGAAGTGGTCTGGTCCTGAATTGGTCTCAGGAAAAAGTGACAGCAGTTAAAGAAAATCTACCTTTTGCCTTGACTCCAGCTCAAGAAAAGAGTTTACAGGAAATTTTGACCGACATGAAGTCGGATCACCACATGAATCGTCTCCTACAAGGGGATGTGGGGAGCGGAAAAACGGTGGTCGCTGGCTTGGCCATGTTTGCGGCGGTGACAGCTGGCTACCAATCAGCCCTCATGGTACCAACAGAAATCCTTGCAGAGCAACATTTTGAGAGTCTACAGAGTCTCTTCCCAGACTTGAAACTGGCTCTTTTGACAGGTTCCTTGAAAGCTGCAGAAAAGAGAGAAGTCTTGGAGACTATTACCAAGGGTGAGGCTGATTTGATTATCGGAACTCACGCTCTGATTCAGGATGGGGTAGATTATGCTCGTCTGGGCTTGATTATCATCGATGAGCAGCACCGATTTGGTGTAGGGCAACGGCGTGTTCTGAGAGAAAAAGGGGACAATCCAGATGTACTCATGATGACAGCGACTCCCATTCCACGAACCTTGGCTATCACAGCCTTTGGCGATATGGATGTTTCCATTATTGACCAGATGCCAGCAGGGCGGAAGCCTATTGTGACTCGCTGGATCAAGCATGAGCAACTGCCTCAGGTTTTGACTTGGTTAGAGGGGGAAATCCAAAAAGGTTCACAAGCCTATGTCATCTCTCCCTTGATTGAAGAATCAGAAGCTCTGGATTTGAAAAATGCCATTGCCTTATCAGAAGAATTGACGGCTCATTTTGCAGGTAAGGCAGAAGTGGCTCTTCTACATGGTAAGATGAAGAGTGACGAAAAAGACCAGATTATGCAGGAGTTCAAAGAGCAAAAAACGGCTATTCTAGTTTCGACAACGGTTATCGAGGTTGGGGTCAATGTTCCCAATGCGACCGTTATGATTATCATGGATGCCGATCGCTTCGGTCTCAGCCAGCTTCACCAGCTCAGAGGTCGTGTGGGTCGGGGAGATAAGCAGTCTTATGCAGTTCTCGTTGCCAATCCTAAGACGGATTCTGGGAAAGACCGCATGCGCATCATGACAGAAACGACCAATGGATTTGTCCTTGCGGAGGAAGATTTGAAAATGCGTGGTTCTGGTGAGATTTTTGGAACCAGACAGTCAGGACTTCCAGAATTTCAAGTGGCTGATATTATCGAAGATTTTCCGATTTTAGAAGAAGCCAGAAAGGTTGCTAGCTACATTAGTTCTATAGAAGGCTGGCAAGAGGATCCAGAGTGGCGCATGATTGCCCTTCATTTGGAAAAGAAAGAACATCTAGATTAAGCTTTCTCTAAGGAAATCTTATACTCAATGAAAATCAAAGAGCAAACTAGGAAGCTAGCCGCAGGCTGTACTTGAGTACGGTAAGGCGACGCTGACGTGGTTTGAATTTGATTTTCGAAGAGTATTAAGCTAGATTTCAGGTTTGCCCTTTATACTAGAGTCATCAAAAAGAAACGAGGACTCTCACATGACAGTAAGGATTAAAGTAAATTATCAAACCACTTTCCAGAAGAAAGAAGCAAAAAAATAAGACTGAATAGGAGAAGAAAGAGCGAAAATGCTCTTTTTTCATTTCTAAAACTACTTTCAGTCGATAGGTTTGAGGGAGAAAATCTAAAATCTCTTTCTATTTACTCTTCTTTCTTGCAATGCTTTTCTAGATATGCTACAGTTGTGGTAGCGATTACAAAAATGAAGGAGCATGCTATGAAAAATCCAGCTTTGTTAGAAGACATCAAGACTTATAAAGGACGGGATGAGGTTCCAGAAGACTTTGATGCTTTCTGGGATGAGGAAGTGAAAAAAGTTTCCACTCTTCCAGCCTACCAGTTGGAGGAAAGAGATTTCCATATTTCTCAAGTCAAGTGCTATGAGCTCACTTTTGAAGGAAGCAAGGAAGGCAAGGTCTATGCACGCGTCGTTCTTCCAAAGAGTGAGGAGAAGGTTCCGATAATCTTCCATTTCCATGGTTATATGGGGCGTGGCTGGGACTGGGCTGACATGCTGGCCTATACTGTGGCTGGTTATGGTGTTGTTTCCATGGATGTGCGGGGGCAGTCAGGTTATTCGCAAGACGGTTTGCGTTCTCCTCTAGGAAATACAGTTAAAGGACATATCATCCGTGGGGCTGTGGAAGGTCGGGATCACCTCTTTTATAAGGATGTTTATCTGGATATTTACCAGTTGATCGAAATTGTTGCTAGTCTGTCTCAGGTTGATGAGAAGCGTCTTTCTAGCTATGGTGCCTCACAAGGAGGTGCTCTAGCTCTAGTTGCAGCAGCGCTCAGTCCTAGAATTCAGAAAACAGTTGCCATCTATCCATTCTTGTCAGACTTTAGACGAGTGCTTGAGATTGGGAATACTAGCGAGGCTTACGACGAACTTTTTCGTTATTTCAAGTTTCACGACCCTTTCCATGAAACTGAGGAGGAAATCATGGCGACCCTTGCCTATATCGATGTGAAAAATCTTGCCCATCGTATCAAGGGTGAGGTTAAGATGATAACGGGCTTGGACGACGATGTTTGCTATCCTATTACCCAGTTTGCGATTTACAACCGTTTGACCTGCGATAAAGCCTATCGTATCATGCCTGAGTATGCCCACGAAGCCATGAATGTATTTGTCAATGATCAAGTTTACAACTGGCTCTGTGGTAGTGAGATTTCTTTTAAGTATATAAAGTGATGAATGAGAGAGCCAGTAGCTCTCTTTTTTGTTATAAATGTTGAAAGTACTTTTAAGAATATTAAAATATTAAAATATTTCTGAAAGTAAAATCTATTCTATGACAAGCTTGAGATAAACCTATGACTTTATTGTATAATAAAGAAAAAGTCTCTAGGAAAGGAGTGAAAGAGCTACTGTTTGGATTACAGCTAGCTAAATTTTGAAAGAGAGAAGGAGAGGAACTCTCGTTTATTAATTACTTTCTTGTGTTTTCCTATGGTCGGGAGTAAAAATTTTAAAACAAAAAGAAAGCGCTTTATTTTTTGGTGATATTGAAAGGTAGAAAGATGAATCAGAAGAATTATGACAGAAAACAAAGATATGGTATTCGTAAATTTGCAGTGGGTGTAGCCTCTGTAACCATTGGTGCTGTGGTGTTTGGAGTAAACCCTGTATTGGCAAATGAACAAGGAAACTCAACTGTAACTGCAGCTGAAAATAATAATCAAGGTTTATCAGAATTACCAAAAGAAGCTTCTTCAGGAAGTCTTGCTCATTTAGATAGTGAATTAGCTGGAAAATTGGCAACAGCAAAAGACAATGGTGTGGAAGTTGATCAGGATAAGTTGAAGAAAAATGAGACTACTGAGGCAGAGACAACCACTCCAACAAATACACCTGCAGCTGACAATACACCAGCTCCTGCTGATAAACCAGAAACAGATTCTGCAACTACAGAAGCAAGTAACAAGGACCAAGATAAAGAAGAAGAGGGAGTACTTCCTCGAGATTATTACGCTAGAGACATCGCAAATGCAACTCCAGTAGTGGAAAAAGAAGATGTTGAAACAAATGCGAAAAATGGTCAGCGTGTAGACCTAGCCAGTGAGTTAAATACATTGAAGAAACTTCAAAATGCGACCATTCATATGGAATTCAAGCCAGATGCCAAAGCTCCAGATTTTTATAATCTATTCTCAGTGTCTAGTGATAAGAAAAAAGATGAGTACTTCACAATGGCTGTTCTCAATAATACAGCCTTAATTGAGGGACGTGATGCAAATGGAGCACAATTTTATGATAAATATACGGATGCTCCATTACAAGTACGTCCTGGCCAGTGGAATTCAGTAACTTTCACAGTTGAAAAACCGACAGCAGAATTACCTCATGGTCGAGTGCGCCTCTACGTGAACGGGGTATTATCTCGAACAAGTCTGAAATCTGGTCATTTCATCAAAGATATGCCAGATGTAACACATGCTCAAATCGGAGCCACCAAGCGTGCTAGTAATACTGTTTGGGGATCCAATCTACAAGTTCGGAACCTAACTGTCTATGATCGTGCTTTAACACCAGATGAAGTTCAAACACGGAGTCAACTGTTTGAAAGAGGTGATTTGGAAAAGAAACTTCCTGAAGGTGCGCAAATATCAGAGAAAGAAGATGTTTTTGAAGGCGGAATGCATAACCAACCAAATAAAGATGGGATCAAGAGTTATCGTATTCCTGCACTTCTTAAGACAGATAAAGGTACTCTGATTGCTGGTGCAGATGAGCGTCGTCTTCATTCAAGTGACTGGGGCGATATCGGCATGGTCGTCAGACGAAGTGAAGATAAGGGTAAAACATGGAGCAATCGAGTAACTATTACAAATTTACGAGACAATCCAAAAGCTTCTGATCCATCAATCGGTTCACCAGTGAACATCGATATGGTTTTGGTTCAAGATCCTGAAACAAAACGAATTTTTTCTATCTATGATATGTTCCCAGAAGGGAAAGGAATCTTTGGGATGGCTGATCAAAGAGAAGAAGCCTATAAACAAATCGATGGCAAAACTTATCAAATTCTCTATAAAGAAGGCGAAGACGGCTCCTATACAATACGTGAAAATGGCACAGTTTATACCCCAGATGGGAAACCAACAGATTATCGTGTTGTAGTAGATCCGGTGAAACCATCTTATAGTGATAAGGGTGATTTATATCAAGGGGATCGACTATTAGGAAATATTTATTTCACAAGCAATAAAACGTCTCCATTTAGAGTTGCCAAGGATTCTTATCTATGGATGTCTTACAGTGATGATGATGGTAAGACTTGGTCAGCACCTCAAGATATTACTCCAATGGTCAAAGCTGATTGGATGAAATTCTTGGGTGTGGGTCCTGGAGTGGGGATAACTCTTCGTACCGGTCCAAATAAAGGTCGAATCGTCGTTCCTGTCTATACGACTAACCGTACCAACCACCTCAATGGTTCTCAATCATCTCGAATTATCTACTCAGATGACCATGGTAAGACTTGGCATATGGGTGGTGGTGTTAACGACCATCGTACACTTTATGATGGTACAGTAGTCGATTCAAGTACCATGAGCAATTATTATGCTCAAAATACGGAATCTTCTGTTGTTCAGTTAAACAATGGGGACCTCAAACTCTTTATGCGTGGTTTGACTGAAGATCTACAGGTTGCGACCAGTCATGATGGTGGTCTAACTTGGGACAATAACGTTGATCGCTATGATGTGCCAGATGTTTATGTTCAAATGGCCGCGACTCATACGGTTCAAAATGGTAAAGAGTATATTCTCTTGGCGAATGCGAACGGTCCAGGTCGTAAAAATGGTTATATTCGAGTGGCTCGTGTTGAAGAAGATGGCCAGTTAACTTGGCTGCACCATCATTTGATTCAGGAAGGTGAATATGCTTATAACTCTCTTCAACAAATTGGACCAGATGAATATGGACTTTTATATGAGCACCATGCTCCAGGGGGTGTTCCATATACACTTTCCTTCAAGAAATTCAACTGGGATTTCTTGACCAAGGAAAGAATTTCTCCTAAAGAAGCAAAAGTAAAATATGCTATTCAAAAATGGCCAGGTATTATTGCGATGGAGTTTGATTCGGAAGTATTGGTAAATAAGGCTCCAACCCTTCAGTTGGCAAATGGTAAAACGGCAACCTTCATGACTCAGTACGATCCCAAAACTCTCTTATTTACAGTGAATCCAGAGGACATGGGTCAAAGAATTACAGGTCTGGCAGAAGGTGCAATTGAAAGTATGCACAATTTACCAGTCTCTTTAGCTGGATCTAAATTAAGCGATGGTATAAATGGAAGTGAAGCTGCGATAAATGAAGTTCCAGAATTTACAGGTGGAGTTAATGGCGTTGAGGCTGCAGTAACTGAAGAAGCTCCTGAATATACAGGTCCATTGGCAATAGTGGGAGAAGAACCAGCACCAACAGTAGAAAAAACAGAATTTACAGGTGGAGTTAATGGCGTTGAGGCTGCAGTAACTGAAGAAGCTCCTGAATATACAGGTCCATTGGCAACAGTGGGAGAAGAACCAGCACCAACAGTAGAAAAACCGGAGTTTACAGGTGGAGTGAATGGAGTAGAAGCTCTTGTAACAGAAATTCCTGAATACACAGGTCCCTTAGCAACAGTAGGAGAAGAACCAGCACCAACAGTAGAAAAACCGGAATTCAAAGGGGGCGTAAATTCAGTTCTAGCAGCTTCAAATGAGGTTCCGGAATATAGAGGTGGTGCTAACTTTGTCTTGGCAGCTTCAAATGCTCTTCCTGAGTATAAAGGAGGTGTCAATGGAGCTGAGGCAGCAATCCATGAAGTGCCAGAGTACAAGGGAGAAACCAAACCAGTCTTAGCAGCTGCAAACGAACGTCCAGCTAAGAAGTTATCTCTTGGACAAGGTGCTACTTATCAAGCACCAGCGGCTAAACAAAATGAGCTTCCAAATACTGGAAGCAAAGAAAACACAACCCTTATTTCTATAGGATTAGTGGCAGGTCTCTTATCCGTCTTTACATTAGGAAAGAAACGAAAAGAAAACTAGACTAGGTCTTGAATAAAATGAATTTAGCTCATCGTTAATGATAAAAGAGATGGCCCATTTGAAAGATGGCTATCTCTTTTTATCATTTTAGATACTGAGCGAATTGAAAATAAGACAGTGCTGAAACTACTTTCAGAAACTGCTGTTCTATAAAATACTTTTGAAACTGAAATCTATTCTACCACAAAGTATTGAAAGCGCTTTAAAAATAATATATAATGAACCCATAAGAACAAAGAAAAGGAGGAAAGAGGATGCCACAGATTACTAAAGAGGCCTTGATTGCACAAATCAAAGATGGAATCATCGTTTCTTGTCAGGCCCTTCCTCACGAACCGCTCTATACAGAAGCGGGAGGAGTCATTCCCTTGCTGGTCAAAGCGGCTGAGCAAGGTGGAGCAGTCGGTATCCGAGCAAACAGTGTTCGTGATATCAAGGAAATCAAGGAGGTCACAAAACTTCCAATCATTGGGATAATTAAACGAGATTATCCACCACAAGAACCCTTCATCACTGCTACTATGAAAGAAGTTGATGAATTGGCAGAACTTGATATAGAGGTAATTGCTCTGGATTGTACCAAGCGTGAACGCTATGATGGTTTAGAGATTCAAGACTTCATTCGTCAGGTTAAGGAGAAATATCCTAACCAGCTCTTGATGGCTGATACAAGTACTTTCGAAGAAGGATTGGCAGCTGTTGAAGCAGGAATTGACTTTGTCGGAACAACTTTATCAGGATACACATCTTACAGTCCAAAAGTGGATGGTCCCGATTTTGAATTAATCAAAAAACTCTGTGATGCTGGCGTGGATGTCATTGCAGAAGGAAAAATTCATACACCAGAACAAGCCAAACAAATCCTGGGATATGGAGTGCGAGGCATCGTTGTAGGTGGCGCTATTACTAGACCAAAAGAGATTACAGAACGCTTCGTTGCTGGTCTTAAATAACACAATCTCAAAAAAGAGGAGAGTGGTGGATGCGTCGGATGAAATGAAAACGTATACAAGTTCAATCTTACTCATTATCCAATATGGATACGCTTATCAATTAGGAGAATACAAATGAAATTTAGAAAACTAGCTTGTACAGTACTTGTGGGTGCTGCGGTTCTTGGCCTTGCTGCATGTGGTAATTCTGGCGGAAGTAAAGATGCTGGAAAATCTGGTAGCGATAGCGGAAAAACAGAAATCACTTGGTGGGCATTCCCAGTCTTCACTCAAGAAAAAACTGGTGACGGTGTTGGAACATATGAAAAATCAATCATCGAAGCTTTTGAAAAAGCAAATCCAGATGTAAAAGTGAAATTGGAAACCATCGACTTCAAGTCAGGTCCTGAAAAAATCACAACAGCTATTGAAGCAGGAACAGCTCCAGACGTACTTTTTGACGCACCAGGACGTATCATCCAATACGGTAAAAACGGTAAATTGGCTGAGTTGAACGACCTCTTCACAGACGAATTCGTCAAAGATGTTAACAACGAAAATATCGTACAAGCAAGTAAAGCTGGAGACAAAGCTTACATGTATCCAATTAGTTCAGCACCATTCTACATGGCTATGAATAAGAAAATGTTGGAAGAAGCTGGAGTTGCAAACCTTGTAAAAGAAGGTTGGACTACTGATGATTTTGAAAAAGTTTTGAAAGCACTTAAAGATAAAGGCTACACACCAGGTTCATTGTTCAGTTCTGGTCAAGGGGGAGACCAAGGAACACGTGCCTTCATTGCAAACCTTTATGGCGGTTCTGTAACAGATAAAGATGTAACAAAATATACAACTGATGATCCTAAATTTGTCAAAGGTCTTGAAAAAGCAGCTAGCTGGATTAAAGACGGTTTGTTGAACAACGGTTCACAATTTGATGGTGGAGCAGATATCCAAAACTTTGCCAACGGTCAAACATCTTACACAATCCTTTGGGCACCATCTCAAAACGGTATCCAAGCTAAACTCTTGGAAGCAAGTAAAGTAGAAGTGGTAGAAGTACCATTCCCATCAGATTCAGGTAAACCAGCTCTTGAATACCTTGTAAACGGATTTGCAGTATTCAACAATAAAGACGACAAGAAAGTTGCAGCATCTAAGAAATTCGTTCAATTCATCGCGGATGACAAAGAATGGGGTCCAAAAGATGTTGTTCGTACAGGTGCCTTCCCAGTTCGTACATCATTTGGCAAAGTTTATGAAGACAAACGTATGGAAACAATCAGTGGTTGGACTAAATACTACTCACCATACTACAACACTATCAATGGTTTTGCTGAAATGAGAACACTTTGGTTCCCAATGTTGCAATCTGTATCAAATGGTGACGAAAAACCAGCGGATGCTTTGAAAGCCTTTACTGAAAAAGCTAACGAAACAATTAAAAAAGCTACAAAACAATAAGCACTAAATCAGATTGACTCCTCCCTTTTCCCTGTGCATAGTCTATGTAAGAAAAGGGAGGATTTTGTTTGAAATGTAAGGAACTGTCACGAAATTAAAATGAAGTTCTTACATAAGCGAATCTTAAAAAATTTCATTTTGATTTTAAAACAGTTCAAGAAAGTCAAAAAATTATTCTATTTGAAAGAGAGGTGCCGACTGTGAAAGTCAATAAAATTCGTATGCGGGAAACAGTGATTTCCTACGCTTTCCTAGCACCAGTATTATTCTTCTTTGTCATCTTTGTCTTGGCTCCTATGATTATGGGATTCATTACAAGTTTCTTTAACTACTCAATGACTAAATTTGAGTTTGTAGGCTTGGACAACTACATTCGTATGTTTAAAGACCCTGTCTTTATGAAGTCTTTGATCAATACCGTGATTCTGGTTATTGGATCTGTACCAGTTGTTGTTCTATTCTCACTCTTTGTAGCATCTCAGACATATCATCAAAATGCCATTGCCAGATCCTTCTACCGTTTCGTCTTCTTCCTTCCTGTTGTAACAGGTAGTGTTGCCGTAACAGTTGTTTGGAAATGGATCTATGACCCACTATCAGGAATTTTAAACTTTGTCCTTAAGTCAAGTCACATCATCAGCCAGAACATTTCTTGGTTGGGAGATAAAAACTGGGCTTTGATGGCGATTATGATTATCCTTTTGACTACATCTGTTGGTCAGCCGATTATCCTTTATATCGCAGCTATGGGTAATATTGACAATTCATTGGTTGAAGCAGCGCGTGTTGACGGTGCGACTGAATTGCAAGTTTTCTGGAAGATTAAATGGCCTAGCCTCCTTCCAACAACACTTTACATCGCAATCATTACAACAATCAACTCATTCCAGTGTTTCGCCTTGATTCAGTTGTTGACATCTGGTGGTCCAAACTACTCAACAAGTACACTTATGTACTACCTTTACGAAAAAGCCTTCCAATTGACAGAATACGGTTATGCAAACACTATCGGCGTCTTCTTGGCAGTGATGATCGCTATCGTAAGCTTTGTTCAATTTAAAGTACTTGGAAACGACGTAGAATATTAAAGAAAGGAGACAGCTATGCAATCTACACAAAAGAAACCTTTAACAGCTTTCACTGTTATTTCAACTATTATCTTGCTCTTGTTGACCGTGCTGTTCATCTTTCCGTTCTACTGGATTTTGACAGGTGCCTTCAAATCACAGCCTGATACCATTATGATTCCGCCACAATGGTTCCCTAAAATGCCAACCATGGAAAACTTCCAACAACTCATGGTGCAAAACCCTGCTATGCAGTGGATGTGGAACTCTGTGTTTATCTCATTGGTAACCATGTTCTTAGTTTGTGCGACCTCTTCTTTAGCAGGTTATGTATTGGCTAAAAAACGTTTCTATGGGCAACGCATTCTATTTGCAATCTTCATTGCAGCCATGGCACTTCCAAAACAAGTTGTCCTTGTACCATTGGTACGTATCGTCAACTTCATGGGAATCCATGACACTCTTTGGGCAGTTATCTTGCCTTTGATTGGATGGCCATTCGGGGTCTTCCTCATGAAACAATTCAGTGAGAATATCCCTACAGAATTGCTTGAATCAGCTAAAATTGACGGTTGTGGTGAGATTCGTACTTTCTGGAGCGTAGCCTTTCCAATTGTGAAACCAGGATTTGCAGCCCTTGCAATCTTTACCTTCATCAATACTTGGAACGACTACTTCATGCAGTTGGTTATGTTGACTTCACGTAACAACTTGACCATCTCACTCGGTGTCGCGACTATGCAGGCTGAAATGGCAACCAACTATGGTTTGATCATGGCAGGTGCCGCTCTTGCAGCAGTTCCAATCGTAACAGTCTTCTTAGTCTTCCAAAAATCCTTCACTCAAGGTATTACTATGGGAGCTGTCAAAGGTTAAGAAAAGTAAACTGGTGTGTCAAGATGGCGGAAGTAGTCTTGGCATACTATGGGAATACAGAGTTATAAGTGTCTACAAAATGTTGGGTATTTGCTTACCTTAGATATTTTGTTAGACACTTATCAACTTAAGAATGATTTTAGTTAACTATCAGAAACGAAGGAAACAGTATGATTTTTGATGATTTGAAAAACATCACCTTTTACAAAGGGATTCATCCCAATCTAGACAAGGCTATCGATTATCTCTACCAGCATCGTAAAGATTCTTTCGAATTAGGTAAGTATGAGATTGACGGGGACAAGGTCTTTCTAGTTGTTCAGGAAAATGTCCTCAATCAAGCTGAAAATGATCAATTTGAGCATCATAAGAACTATGCAGACTTGCATTTGCTGGTAGAAGGACATGAATATTCGAGCTACGGTTCACGTATCAAAGACGAGGCAGTAGCATTCGACGAAGCAAGTGACATTGGCTTTGTTCATTGTCATGAACATTACCCACTCTTGTTGGGTTATCACAATTTTGCGATTTTCTTCCCAGGAGAACCTCACCAGCCAAATGGCTATGCAGGTATGGAAGAGAAGGTTCGCAAATATCTCTTTAAAATTTTGATTGATTAAAAAATCAGGAGGAGCAAATATGGCACAAAAAGGAGTAAGCCTTATCAAGGCAGCATTTGATACAGATAACTTTCTCATGCGTTTTAGTGAGAAGGTCTTGGATATCGTGACAGCCAATCTTCTTTTTGTCGTCTCTTGTTTGCCCATCGTGACGATTGGAGTGGCTAAAATTAGCCTCTACGAGACTATGTTTGAGATTAAGAAGAGCAGACGTGTGCCTGTCTTTAGAATCTATTTAAGAGCTTTCAAGCAAAATCTGAAGCTAGGTCTTCAGTTAGGTCTACTTGAGTTGGGCATTGTTTCATTAAGCCTTCTAGATCTTTATCTCTTTTGGGGTCAGACAGCTATGCCTTTCCAAATGGTGAAAGCTATTTGTCTAGGTATTCTTATCTTCCTCACTATCGTGATGTTGGCTAGCTATCCCATCGCTGCACGCTATGATTTAACTTGGAAAGAAGTCTTACAAAAAGGACTTATCTTGGCAAGTTTTAACTTTCCTTGGTTCTTCCTCATGTTAGCTATTCTCTTTCTCATTGTGATGGTTCTTTATCTGTCCGCCTTCAGTTTACTTTTAGGTGGCTCAGCCTTCCTGCTTTTTGGATTTGGACTCTTAGTCTTTATCCAGACTGGATTGATGGAGAAAATTTTCACAAAATACCAATAGGATGGCTTGTTTCTGAAACTACTTTCGAGCCTTAAACGTTTCAAAATATATATCGAAACTAAAATCTAAGTGTACACCAGATATTGAAAGCGTTTTTTGCAAGGTGTATACTAAAAACGTAAAGAATAAATCCTGCTTTTAGCAGAAAAAAGAAATCTTAGGAGAAAATCTATGTCAGATTTAAAAAAATACGAAGGTGTCATTCCAGCCTTCTACGCATGTTATGATGATCAAGGAGAAGTAAGTCCAGAGCGCACACGTGCCTTGGTGCAATACTTCATTGATAAAGGTGTTCAAGGTCTCTATGTCAATGGTTCTTCTGGTGAATGTATCTACCAAAGCGTTGAAGACCGCAAGTTGATTTTGGAAGAAGTCATGGCAGTTGCCAAAGGTAAACTGACCATCATTGCTCACGTTGCTTGCAACAATACCAAAGACAGTATGGAACTTGCTCGTCATGCTGAAAGCTTAGGAGTAGATGCCATTGCAACGATTCCGCCGATTTATTTCCGCTTGCCAGAATACTCAGTTGCTAAATATTGGAACGATATCAGCTCTGCAGCTCCAAACACAGACTACGTAATTTATAATATTCCTCAGTTAGCAGGTGTTGCTTTGACTCCAAGCCTTTACACAGAAATGTTGAAAAATCCACGTGTTATCGGTGTCAAGAACTCTTCTATGCCAGTTCAAGATATCCAAACCTTTGTAAGCCTTGGTGGGGAAGACCATATCGTCTTTAACGGTCCAGATGAGCAGTTCTTAGGTGGTCGTCTTATGGGTGCTAAAGCTGGTATTGGTGGTACATATGGTGCCATGCCAGAACTCTTCTTGAAACTCAATCAGTTGATTGCTGATAAAGACTTGGAAACAGCGCGTGAATTGCAGTATGCTATCAACGCAATCATTGGTAAATTGACTGCTGCACATGGAAATATGTACTGTGTCATCAAAGAAGTTTTGAAGATCAATGAAGGTTTGAACATTGGTTCAGTTCGTTCACCATTGACACCAGTAACTGAAGAAGATCGTCCAGTTGTAGAAGCAGCTGCTCAATTGATTCGTGAAACCAAGGAGCGCTTCCTCTAATCCATAAGGAGATATTTATGACACACTACGTTGCAATTGATATCGGTGGAACCAACATCAAATATGGTTTGATCGACCAAGAAGGCCAACTTGTTGAATCCCATGAAATGCCAACTGAGGCGCATAAGGGTGGTCCCCATATCTTACAAAAGACAAAAGATATCGTTGCCAGCTATCAAGAAAAAGGCCCAGTAGCAGGTGTTGCTATTTCTTCTGCGGGAATGGTGGATCCAGATAAGGGTGAGATTTTCTATGCAGGCCCTCAAATCCCTAATTATGCAGGAACTCAGTTTAAGAAGGAAATTGAGACTAGCTTTGCGATTCCTTGTGAGATTGAAAATGATGTCAACTGTGCAGGTCTGGCTGAGGCGGTATCTGGTTCAGGCAAGGGAGCGAGTGTCACCCTTTGCTTGACTATTGGAACCGGTATCGGTGGTTGTTTGATTATGGATGGGAAAGTCTTCCATGGATTTAGCAATTCAGCCTGTGAAGTTGGTTATATGCATATGCAGGATGGAGCGTTCCAAGATTTGGCTTCTACCACAGCTTTAGTGAAATATGTAGCTGAAGCACATGGAGAAGATGTTGATCAGTGGAATGGACGACGCATCTTTAAGGAAGCCACTGAAGGAAACAAGATTTGTATGGCTGGTATTGACCGCATGGTAGACTATCTAGGAAAAGGTCTGGCAAACATTTGCTATGTGGCTAATCCAGAAGTGGTCATTCTCGGTGGCGGTATCATGGGACAAGAGGCTATCCTCAAACCCAAGATCCGCACAGCCTTGAAGGAAGCTTTGGTACCAAGTCTAGCTGAAAAAACACGATTAGAATTTGCCCATCATCAAAATACAGCAGGTATGTTGGGTGCATATTATCATTTTATACTCAATGAAAATCAAAGAGCAAACTAGGAAGTTAGCCGTAGGCAGTACTTGAGTACGACAAGGCGAAGCTGACGTGGTTTGAATTTGATTTTCGAAGAGTATCAAGACAAAACAATCCTAGTTTGGCTAGACCAAACTAGGATTTTCTTACACGTTTTTGTCTACGATAGCCATTAAGTTTTTTATTTTCCCAATAGCTGTTAAAAATTTTCTCCTTGCTTTCACGATTGATTTCCAAAAAGTAGGCATAAATCAAATCGATAAAGAAGAGCATAGGAAGTTGAGCGGATATTCGTTGGATGTAGGATGGCTGGCTGTGTGTGGCTACAAGAACAGTCTCTGTATAGGCCTGACTATCTTTATTGGGAACACTTGTAAAAAGTACAGTCTGTGCCCCCATCTCTTTCGCGTCTAATAGACTATCTAAAATAGAAGGAGTTGAGCCAGAAAGTGAGAAACCGAGTACGAGACAATTCTCATCCATAATACTGGTTGTCCAAGCAAAACCATCTTGATCGGTCAAAGCCTCGCAGACCACACCTAGACGCATAAAGCGCAATTTCATTTCACGAGCGACGAGGCCAGAACTCCCTGTTCCGAAGAAGTAGACACGATCAGCATCTTCGATTAACTGGGCGATTCGTTCCAGTTGTTCTTCGTCAATCAAGCCCTGTGTTTGTTCTCGCATATTACTGTAGCTTCGAAGAACTCGGTTGGTTAAAGGACTATGTTTGTGAGAATGAGTGTCCTGTTTCTTTGCTTGGTGCAGGTATTGGAAAATAAATTCTCGATAGCCTGTAAAACCACATTTTTTAGAAAAGCGGGTCAGAGCAGCTTGAGAGATATGTAATTTTTGAGTGACCTGCTGAGAAGATAAATCATCTGCAATGGTTTCAGCTTGCAAAAAATAGCGAGCGATTTCTTGCTCTAGGTCTGTCATTTCTTCGAAGTGAGAATCAATGAGGGTTGCTATATCTGGTTTGTCCATAGGGAAGGCTCCTTTAAATGAGTCATATTGGAAAAAGACTGAGTTATCGAACTTTTACATTTATTATATCATATAATGTAGGGATGGATAAATAAAATCGTATTTTCCTGTAAAATGGGAAAAGCTCCCTTCTTTTCCAAAATTTCTTCTTAAATTATGGTACAATGAAGAGTAAGATTTTAAATAGAAATGAGACTGATTTGTATGAGGAAATTTAACAGCCATTCGATTCCGATTCGGCTTAATTTATTGTTTTCAATCATCATTTTACTCTTTATGACCATTATTGGTCGCCTGCTTTATATGCAGGTTTTGAACAAGGATTTTTATGAGACAAAACTAGCATCGGCTAGTAAAACAAAGGTGACTACTAGTTCAGCTCGAGGTGAAATTTATGATGCCAGTGGCAAGCCCTTAGTTGAAAATACTGTGAAACAAGTTGTTTCCTTTACTCGAAACAACAAAATGACGGCTGCAGATTTAAAAGAAACAGCCAAGAAGCTGTTAGCCTATGTAGGAGTTACTTCTCCAACATTGACTGACCGACAGTTGGCGGACTATTATCTAGCAGATCAAGATGTCTATAAGAAAGTAGTGGAAAGCTTACCACGTGAGAAACGTCTTGATTCAGATGGCAATCGTCTATCCGAATCAGAACTCTATAACAATGCGGTCGATAGTGTCCAAACGAGTCAATTAAACTATACAGAGGATGATAAGAAAGAAATCTATCTTTTTAGCCAGTTAAATGCTGTTGGAAACTTTGAGACAGGAGCCATTGCGACAGATTCCTTGACAGATACACAGATTGCCTTGATTGCTTCGGCTTCTAAGAATTTACCTGGCATCAGTATTTCAACCGCGTGGGATCGAAAGGTTCTAGAGACTTCGCTCTCTTCTATAGTGGGAAGTGTATCCGGTGAAAAAGCTGGTCTCCCAGCTGAAGAAGCTGATGCTTATATTAAAAAGGGTTATTCTCTAAACGACCGTGTTGGAACCTCTTATCTAGAAAAACAATATGAAGAAACCTTGCAAGGAAAACGCTCGGTAAAAGAAATCCATCTAGACAAGTATGGTAACATGGAGAGTGTCGAAAATATCGAAGATGGTACTAAAGGAAACAATATTAAACTGACCATCGATTTGGCCTTCCAAGATAGCGTGGACAATCTGCTTAAGAGTTATTTCAATTCTGAGTTAGGAAATGGAGGAGCCAGATATTCTGAAGGTGTTTATGCAGTTGCTTTGAACCCAAAAACAGGTGCAGTTTTGTCTATGTCAGGGCTAAAACATGACTTGAAAACGGGAGATTTAACACCTGATTCCTTGGGAACGGTGACCAATGTCTTTGTCCCAGGTTCGGTTGTCAAAGCCGCAACTATCAGCTCTGGTTGGGAGAATGGAGTCTTATCAGGGAATCAGACCTTGACAGACCAACCGATTGTCTTCCAAGGTTCAGCTCCGATTAATTCTTGGTACACTCAGGCCTACGGTTCATTCCCGATTACAGCTGTGGAAGCCTTGGAGTATTCTTCTAATGCCTATATGGTTCAAACGGCTTTGGGCATTATGGGTCAAACCTATCAACCCAATATGTTTGTTTTAACTAACAATTTAGAATCCGCTATGGGGAAACTTCGTTCGACATTTGCTGAATATGGTCTTGGAGCCTCAACAGGCATTGACCTTCCAGATGAGTCAACTGGTTTTATACCAAAAGAGTATAATTTTGCTAATTACATTACCAATGCATTTGGTCAGTTTGATAACTACACCCCAATGCAATTGGCCCAGTATGTTGGAACCATTGCCAACAACGGTGTTCGGATTGCACCTCACATTGTCGAGGGGATTTATGGAAACAACGAACAAGGTGGCTTAGGGAACTTAATCCAATCTGTTGAAACCAAGGAAATGAATAAAATTAATATTTCTGAGTCTGATGTTTCCATCCTCCAACAAGGATTTTATCAAGTTTCACATGGTGGGAGTGCTCTGACGACAGGTCGTGCCTTTTCCAATGGTGCAGCTGTATCCATTAGTGGGAAAACAGGTACTGCCGAAAGTTATGTTGCGGGAGGTCAAGAAGCTAACAACACCAATGCCGTGGCCTATGCCCCATCAGACAATCCTCAAATCGCTGTAGCTGTTGTCTTTCCGCATAACACCAATCTTACAAATGGTGTCGGACCTTCCATTGCGCGCGATATTATCAACCTCTATAACCAACATCATCCAATGAATTAGAAAGGAATATATGCTTTATCCAACACCTATTGCCAAGCTAATTGATAGTTATTCTAAGTTACCAGGTATCGGGATTAAGACGGCTACCCGTCTGGCCTTTTATACTATTGGAATGTCTGATGACGATGTCAATGAATTTGCTAAAAATCTCCTTTCTGCTAAGAGAGAGCTGACCTATTGTTCTATTTGTGGTCGTTTGACTGATGACGATCCTTGCTCTATCTGTACGGATCCAAGTCGTGACCAGACAACGATTTTAGTTCTCGAGGACAGTCGAGATGTGGCGGCTATGGAGAATATCCAAGAATACCATGGGCTCTATCATGTCTTACATGGACTCATTTCTCCCATGAATGGTATCAGTCCAGATGATATCAATCTCAAGAGCCTTATGACTCGTCTTATGGAGAGTGAAGTTTCAGAGGTAATCGTAGCAACCAATGCCACAGCAGATGGAGAAGCAACTTCCATGTATCTTTCACGTTTGCTCAAACCAGCTGGGATCAAGGTTACGCGCCTAGCACGTGGCCTCGCTGTGGGAGCAGATATCGAGTATGCGGACGAAGTCACACTCTTACGAGCTATTGAAAATCGGACAGAGTTGTAAAAGTCAGTAAAAATTTAGCTCATTTTGACGTATAAGACAAGCCCTAGGAATTTTTCTAGGGTTTGTCTTTTTCGTTTTATAATGAGAGAAGGACAAATCTTGATAATAAGAATACTTCCCAGTAAACACAAATTATAAGGTATCAGAAAACGGATTTTCAAAATTCCTAGTAGCATCTCTATCAATATATTTTACTGAAGGATCAAGTTTTTTTAAGGATAAGATTGCCCTTTAGTTCGTTATAATTTATTTTGAAATCGTACTATTTTTATGTTATGATATGGTCAATATATAATTAATAAGGGGAGTTGGAAGTATGGGTGGAAAGATAAAATCTAGCACGATAGCAGCAGAGGCGGCTATTAATGAGTTGGTCGGGTATGAAACGAGCGACAAGCAAAATCAGCAGGTGGAATTTTCATATACATCTGGAATCACTGGAATGGAAGCAGGATGTCAGACCTGCAATCAAATGCTTCAGGCGGTCAGTGATTTTAGTTCAGCTGTTTTGATCCAAGCAAATAAGTTTCCAGAAATTGCTCATAGGATTGAAAAACGTGATATAGAGCAAGCTAAGAGATGGAGTCACTAAGGAATGGCAGATAGAAATGAAGAAAAGCGCACAGAAATTTGGCGTAAGATTGTTAAAATAGAAGATAAGGAAGACAGACTCCGAGCAACTAAAAAGCAATATGAACAGCAGTTGACAAACTTTTACTCGGATATTCAGAGCATTCACCATCGCATGATAAATCTATTGTCTCTCTCACCCAGTTCTCGTCAGCTAATAGAGCAAATCGAAAGTGATAATAGAACCATTCAGCGACAGGTCAACTCTTATGTAGAGGAGGAACTGGATACGTTGGAAAAACAAACTAAAAAGGCTTGTCGCTCTTTCGATGAAGCCAGAGAAGAACTGATAGCGGAAAGGAATCGGCTACCATGGGAGTAAAATACAGCGCACAAGAATCCCAAGAATTGATTCAGGCCATGACGAACAACCTCCGAGTCGCAAATGAAGTCACAGACCGTTTATCCAGCGGATGTGACCACCTGATTTCCTCTTTAGACTCAGGTGAGTTGACAGGAGCAGCCTACACAGCTGGTAAAGGTCTCTTTATAGAGATTATCATCCCCAGCATCAAAAAGCTCCAAGCAGCGATAGATGATATCCAACTAGAGTTGAGCTCCTACAAAGATGCGGATGCTCAGGTCTCTGGATATGGTGATTTGGACCTAGACCAGCTTAAGGAATTAAAAAAGCTGAGAGAAGAGCAGTTAGCTATCGTAGAAGCTCAGATTCAAGAGAGGGAGAACTGGCTAAATCAAATCAAAGACCTCTTTAGTCTCAATTGGGGGAAAGCCTTCTCTGAGAAGACCATCCTCTACAATACCAAGTTTCAAATCGAGTCGGGTATTCAGGATTTGGATAATAAGATTGAAAAACTAGAATTTTTTGTCTCACAGGTTTCCCAGTATTTCAGTGATAGCCTAGAAGTCCTTAGCTTAGCCATCAAAGGAGCCACGCAACTGAGTAAAATCATTGTCAATAGCGATGGAAACTACTATGCGGACGGTCTGGACATGAGCTGGGTACAGAAGATGAAGGATGTGAAGATTGAGAGTGCAAAATATGATTTTTCTAAGGAAGCTAAGGATTTGCATAAAGAATACCAAAAAATCTTAGATAAGTTGGAGAATGGAAAAGAACTTAGCGATAAGGAGTTTCAAATTTTAGAATCTTATGTACATCACCATCCTCAAATACAATTTCCTCAACTTGTAACAGAAAAATTGAAATCGGAGGCTACCAATAGAGCTAATCCAGAGAAACTTAAGGAAAAAGTTGAGAAAATTAAAAATAGTAATGGAAATTTGAATAAAAAAGCTGAACTAATTGTGAAAACTTATGAAGATTATCTATTTTATAATAATCAAGAAGCTTTTGAAGAATACTGGAGGAAGAGAAAGGAGTTAACAAAAGATAAAGATTGGAAGGATGTTGATAGCAAGATTAAAGATACTATTGAGGATAATCTTAATGTTGAATTAAAAAAATCAGGGATGGATATAAAGGAAGTATCTAATAATCTAGCTAATGATATTTTATCTATTCATGAAGGAGACATGAAACAAAGAAACTATCTAATTAACGAAGGTAGAAAAGTATGGAAAAGTCCTGGAGATGATATAATGATAAATTCAGCAGATTTGACACAGGTTGGTATTGACCTTACTGATTTTGTAAATTTGGTAAATACTGGAAAACCTTTAGACTTAAAGAGTAGAAATTATAATGATGAACTTGAATTTTCACTTTGGTCACGTAAGTGGGAAGGTAACTTAAGAGATGATTATTTAGGGAACTATCTTTTTGGATATGTAGCAAAAGGATATTTAGGAATGGAAGATGAGCAGATCAAAAATTATGCAGGTTTAGCTCAATTGGCTTCAGATAAAGATGGTGTTAAATTTTTCAAAAATAAATCAAATGGGAATTTTGGAGATAATGAAGGAGACGCTTCTGCAATCCAAGATGGTATAGATTCATACGAGGAGAATAATAAGTGATTAACAAGAGAAAACAACTTAATAAATGGAATCTAGGATGTTCAGGAGCGGTTGTTGTTGTAACAATAATATTTATATGTTGTATTTATTTGTACTTCAAAAATGCGAGTTATACCTTGAAACCAGGTGATTCTATAGTTTTAAAAGTTCCGACATCAAAACAAAAAGAATTCTCCCCAAAATTATATATATCTAAGATTTCTGGTGGGGAATTAGAATTATCTGGGAAAACCTCATGGTGGCAGAAGGGAGAAGGAAGCCTTTTAGGGACTAACTATGATGTTTTGAAGCAAGAAATTAGCGAAATCTACTCATCGTCAAGTAATATCCCAACAAAAATAAAAGAAAACGATACAAATAATAGTATATATTTATCAGAAAAAGGTGTAGTTCTTCAATCTAAAGAATCTTGGGAATTTGAGATTCCAAACTCAAAACAAATAAAAATAACGAATATTTCAGACAGAGACATTAGATTTGAAGCGCAGGTGACAGGTGAATAGCGGAAACTAGAAAAGTAAAATGAAGAAAAAATGATTATTTTTTTACTTTGATAGCTTTATCCTTGTCTTCCTTTCTTTGTAAGACTTAAGTTACCAATTTTACACTACCTTAGCGATGGCAACTACTATGCGGACGGTCTGGACATGAGCTGGGTACAGAAGATGAAGGATGTGAAGATTGTTTCGCATGCTAAAAGAGATTTTCAAGACTCAGAAACTCGTGCCATCAATAAAGCTTCTAGAGATATGATGCTAACGGACGATGGAGATGCCTACTATCGTGCCGAATTAAAGAAGCGTCTAAAAGGCCACGACAAGTCCGAATGGGATAAAATAATCGACGCCTACAATCACACTCTTAAGATTGATGAAACAGGGAATATCATTGACATTTATCCATTTGAACAAGGTTATGTCGTTTCAAAAAATGGGAAATACGATGCGGACTATACTCATTTGGTTAACAAAAAGTTTGATGAACTAAAAGCACAAAACTTTGAAGCAAATTCAGCCGAATTTTGGAGTGGAGTAGCTCAAATATTCTCTGGATTGGGAGTTTACTTTGCGAGTGGCGCCCTCGAAGTTTTGAGTATCATGGCTGGTCCGTCAACAGCAGGGACAAGTATCGTAGCTGGTACGGCAGCATCAGTAACAGGGGTACAATATGGAAATGTACTGATAGCTAGTGGAGCAGTAACTAGCCTATCAGCTATCACAAAGACGGCCTTACAAAATGGCGAAATTCAGGTTAATTATTCTAGCAACTACGACAGCTGGCAGGCAAATAGACCAACGAGTAAGACCATTTCTGGCAAGGGTGGTAAACTAATTGAAGCCCGAGTAGGAAATAGAAAAGTGAAGCTTCGTGTAGATTGGGAGCCAACTAGTGGTTCTAATGGTGATGGAGTTTTCCAGGTTCAATCTGGAAGTGGGAAGTCAGGCTATTCTATTAACGAGCATATTGATATAGGAAAAATATCGGATAGAAATTCAGTAATGAATTGGGTAAACAAAACAAGGAGACTGAAAAATCTTAATGAGAGTGTCAAAAATGAAATTGTAGATAGAATTTGGAAAACTTTTCAAAATAATTACTGAAATTAGGAGAGAACATGAGACTATATATCAAAAGCGATTTTAAGAAAAAAATATACTTTACGACAAGAGAGCTTGTTTGGAAAATGTGGTTTAAGGAATGGCACGGTCACCCAATTACATACTCAAACGTAGGAGATGATGGGATGCTACAAGATGATTTCTTTTTTGGAGTTCAATTTGATAAATGGCGATTTAAGGATAAACGATGGAATCATATACCATACGACAAGAGCAATCCTTGGAATTCGTTTTCTGATGAAAACATTCAATTGGAATTTGAAAATGATTTTATTACTGATGGGAGAGAACGTGGAGAAAACCTTAGGATTGCTACAACACATACGGATATTTTAACGGTTGATAAACGTGCTATGTATATCATGGCAATCGAGGTGGCTGGTGCAATTGATGGAAAAATTAGCGAGGATGACAAGCAAACCTGGATGGATGTAGAGACTTTTAAGGAGTTGCACAAGGATGTCTTATCACTAAGTTACGAGCAAGCAACCGATATCAGCGTGGAGGAACTGAAAAGTTTGAAACCTGTAGAGGAACCTTTGTGGGATGAAGAAGAGCGCCTTCGTGAAGAATATATCAAAATCTATGGCGAACGTGTTTATGACGATGAGGACGACGAGTGAGACTATATATCAAAGGTGATTACACCAAAGAAATTCCATTTGATTATTTAGAACTAGCGAAGAGAATGTGGTTTGAAAGTTATCAAGGAGAAGGCATCCCACTCTCCTATTCTGGTTTTCTTCAAATCAGAGATAGGAATGATATAGCAATTCATCTAAAACTAGATAAACAGGATTATGATGAACGTTGGTTGTATGTTCCGATACAAGAAGGGATAAAATATCGCTTTTTTTCACAAATTGATGAAGAACTAAATTTAGATTATGAAGATGCTTATGTAACAGATTTTCGAGAAAATGGAGACTGTTTGCGTCTTGCTTCTACTCATCTTGAACTGCTCACTCTTGATAAAAGAGCTTTCTATATCATGGCCATTGAGATTGCTACAATCTTTAACGGACAAATTAGCGAAGATGACAAGAAAACATGGTTAACAATCGAGGAATTCAAGGAAAAGCACCAAGATATCTTATCTCTAACCTTTGAGGAGGCAAATGAAATGAGTTTGGAAGAAATTCAAACGATTGACGCTATTGACGATCCCATCTGGGAAGAATTGGATAGGAAGCGCGAAGAGTACATCCGAATTCATGGAGAAGTGGAGTTGGATGACGATGAGGAAGACGAGTGATAATTTACAATAACACTTATTTGAAAGAGAGTGTTGAATAGGGGGAAGACTAATGCTAGATAAATTAAAACAGTTTAAATTGTTGATTGTATTGTTTTTGTTTCTGTTAGCGATTCCTTTATATTTTACTTACAATCATTTCCAACAATCTAGTGTTTTAAAAGAAGCCTTTGAGAAAAATGAGAGAATTGAAGTTCTACATCGTTTGACGGCATCAGGAAAATATGCGTCTGACATCCGTAAAGCAGGCTATGTCGTTCCTCCCGATGGAGCTATTCG
>NZ_KV831024.1:0-231 GCF_001836965.1 Streptococcus sp. HMSC063B03
CTATATGAAGATGGTCGCAACTGCTCAGAGTCAGTTGGATACCGCTAAAAATGGGATGAATGCCATCATCACCAGTAATTCCATGCATGGAGAAGTTGGAAAAGCGATTACGAATGAAATCAATAATGTTCATAACCCCGTGATTGTTGGCTTAAAGAATAGCTTAGAATTTCTAGGTTCTGAGTTTTCCAAGACGATTACGGATTTTCAGAATCTTGTTGGCGAAACCTC
>NZ_KV831025.1:0-233 GCF_001836965.1 Streptococcus sp. HMSC063B03
CTACCAAGTTTCAAGGTTACATGGCCATCTTTATGGGCGTAGTCTGAAAACTCAACGAAGTTGTTGTAGACACCGTCAAACAATTGATCGAGGTTATTAATCTTACGAACATCATTGCTTCCATATGTTGGATGAATGCCCATAGTTGTAGATTCTAGTTTGGTTGGTTGCACTTCTTTAGTCGTTACAAGGATAGAAGTTGATGGAACAGCCTGTTCTTGGTCTGTTTTATT
>NZ_KV831026.1:0-267 GCF_001836965.1 Streptococcus sp. HMSC063B03
CAACAGATCCAAGTCAAGATACAGTAATTAACTACGTAGCAAACAAAGCAAACTTGGTAGTTAAATATGTAGATGAAAAAGGCAAAGACTTAATCCCTTCAGAAACAACAGAAGGAAAAGTGGGAGATGAGTACTCTACAAGTGGAAAAGTTATTCCAGGACACCTACTAGTTCGTGTTGAAGGAGAAGCTAAAGGTAAGATTGGAAAAGACGGTTCAACAGTAACATACGTGTACAAACCAATCGGATCATGGATTCCAAACATCC
>NZ_KV831027.1:0-206 GCF_001836965.1 Streptococcus sp. HMSC063B03
AAATTCCGTGTGCCCTCAACGACATCGCCCCACCAGGAACCAATCTCGTTCGAGCGATCCTTCAGCCAGGCTTGGATGGGGTGATGACGGCGATAAGAAGCTTCTCGCTCAGCGGCTTCTTGTTCTGCCTTGCGTTTAGCAGCCTCAATCGCTTCTGCCTTGGCTTTCGCATACTGCTGATCCAGCTCATAAATCGCTTTACCGAG
>NZ_KV831028.1:0-1815 GCF_001836965.1 Streptococcus sp. HMSC063B03
AGGCCTCTTGGGCTTTCTGAAGCTCCGCAATATCTACATAAAATCCCATTAACCTTCCTCCGTGTTTACATACGGCTCATAATACCGAACAAAATCCTCACTGCGCATAAAAGCAGTCGATACTTGTTGCTGGGAGAGCTGTGTCGCACGTAAAACATCCTCTGTGAACTGACTTTCCCAGTCGTCACTATAGCCTTCAAAACGAAGCCGCTCAATCATCATGTTACTAACGAAAAAAGCATCCATTCCAGGCATCTCACCCAAAGGCCAGATGCGAGCCAGATAATCCACTACATAGTCATCAAATCCTTCTTGAAGAGATGGTACTATAGATTAGTATAAAAAGGAGAAACATCTTTAATGATTTCTTTTGAAAAAGCTGTCTGTAGGGGAAGAATATCAATAGCTTCAGAATACTGCTGATGATTTAAATAATCAACAATAGCAAGACAATCTTTTTCTTCACCATCTACAACGAGCGTTGCTACTGGTTGATTCTCTCTAAAAACCATCAATAGGTAGACCATCCGAACACCCGTATTCTGTTGTAAGAATGAAATTAAAGGAGTTGTCAGCCAAGAATAATCTTTACTTGGAACCCCAAATGATACTTGCTTTTCCGTCGTACTCTGTCCGTGGAATAAAGCTGATGGAAGGACTACATTATCAGACATAGGGTTTAGAACAATTCCAGCTATTTGATGATTAGACTGAAGTAACTGTATACAATCAGATAGGCGAACAGATTCCAACTGAATTGAATTATTATCACTTATAGGTGGCAGTTGCTCTTCTTGACTCGTTAAAATAGGCAGATAAAAATTTTCTGTTCCATCCTGAATATGGAGAATGCGGAACGTCTGCTTATCTACCCATCTTATAGGGACGAACAGCGTCCATTTCTCCATATCTGAAAGAAGTTTCGACCTATTCTCTTCTTTTCGTTTCGATGAAAAATGTTGTAAACTATCTTTTATGTTTATTCTTTTTCAATTCCTTATCTAAATCTTGAAGTAGGTAGATGATTTCTAAATTATAATTAGCAGTTGCATCTATCAACATACGTGCATGATCCTTAAGATGAACATTCGATGGGATAGTTTCTGTTTCCTTTATTGATCTAATAATGTTATAAAGAGTGTTAATTGCTCCTTTTCCCTGTATTTCTGAAGGATACTGTTCATCCATTATTTTTAAAATTTTATTGGCTATCTCTATTGATTTCATACTCATAATCTACTCCTTAATTAGGGACAGTCCTTACATTCACTACCCAATCCTGCGACCATCCCTGTGGTAATAATATTTGGTCCGCACCGCCTTTTAGAACAGTCCCTGATGAAGAAATCTTCTGCGGCGCAACTTTTCCAATACTTAATGTTTCTCCCTTAGGAATTCGAATCTCTACTTCGTACATCCGAGTATTCTTCCATTCAGGTAATAAAGCTGTATCAATTTTCGCTTGAATCCTATTTTGAGCAGGAGAAGAGGTTACAAAACTTCCTTCTTGTTTTGCATTCCCTCCAAATGTACGATAAACAGTTACTTCTTCTGTTGTCACTACCGTCCGATATTGTCCATCCTGAAATGAATCCACAATCCATGATGGAAGGTCAGCCTTCTCTATTAATTTTACACTACCATCAATATCTGTAGGATATCTAAATTGATTTTCTTTTCCTAAATACTCCCCAAACTTCGAACTTTCCCGTGCAAGTCGACTTTGCCTAAGATTTTCAAGAATCCTCTCTTTATCAAAGGGCTTCTCTGCCACTCTCACTACATCATCCGCATGTTTACTTGAGAAGTGCATCA